>JBEKFJ010000031.1:0-18587 GCA_050013355.1 Oryzomonas sp. | reverse complement strand
GCGGAGGCGATGACCCGGTCCAGGGTGTTGATCAACTCCCGCACATTGCCGGGCCAGCCATAGGCGACCAGGCTCTGGAGGAATTCAGGGAAAAAGCCTTTGTGGGCCAGGCCATAGCGCTCGCACAGCCGGTCCATGTGGTAGCGCACCAGTTCCTTGATGTTCCTGTTGCCAGCACAGACCTTTCATCCCACGAAAAGAGTTGGTATTTTAGTGAATGACTCCAGCAATTGAGTGTCAGAACATTCATATGTATGCTTTCATATCTAAAAACAACTCAGTCCCTAAAATATAGTTCACTGCCGCTACGGAATTCAGTTGGTCGCGTCCCTTGCTGTGTTAGAATCTTGCCCACTATGGCAGCAATTGCCCCCCCATCATCCTCTAGGCACCCCATAAAGAGAGGATGTAACTCGTACCCCAAAGCAATGGTCTCACAATACTGATCAGGCAAGATCAGGACAATTCGTATACAATTAATTAAACCACCGTATTGAATTTTAGCAATTCAAAGGGAAAAAAGCGAGAACCCCTGCACGTTGACTTTCATAAAATGCCACAACTGGGTCGCGCCTGCCCTGTTGCTGGAAGCCTGTCGTTGGCGGCCGGCATTGTCAATGCCGCCTGTGCCGGATGATCATGCCTTCCCGGCGTAGCCCTATGGTGAATGTGCGACATAACAACCTTAGAAGGTGCTGTGATTTGGAGTTGAAACAAAGAAGGGATAGGTTCGCCATGACAGCGCACCTATCCCTTTATTCAGGAGAGTACGAAAAAACGGTTGGGTGGGCAGGTTCGATGCCTGCCTCGCTTAGAAGTAGCTGGCCGGCAACAGCCCGATGGAGATGCCGATGCCATTTAACAGCGAGGCAAAGCCCGGCACAGCAGTGTAGAGCAACACCGTACACGCCGCGATACAGGCGTATATCACCGCCGGCACCAGATACCGGAAGCCCTGCTGCGGCACACTGCTCGCCTCGGAGGCATCATCCACCTTCGAGACCGCGAACCTAAGAGGTATCAAGAGAGCCCAAACCGGTGCGGAAAAAAAAGCGACCGCCACCACAAAGGTTGCCAAAAAAAGTGCTGAGACAACGCCGATGAATTTTCCCATATGCGCCTCCTCTCGATCAACTGCCGCGTGTAGACATCACCTAGCCAGCTGAGCAACATGTTTACAGAATAATATAACATTGTTATCACAATGTCAATAACTATTCCGAGAAACCAATTTTCACAGCACAGAAGCACTGTTTAAGACCGACTATCAGAACTAGGTCAATTTTAAATGCTAATTGACATGCTTATTCTGGTGTGGGTTCATAACTTAGATGAGATTTGGATTTGAGCTTCAGTAGAACAGAAAATCGGCTTAGACAATATTAAAAAGTTGAGTTGATTCTTTAATTCATAAATGTAGCCAAATTAAGTAGCCAAAAATTACCTAGCCAGTTTATATCGGTGATTGTATTTTTGGCTAGTTTATTTATGACCGGCCAAATGAGTATACCCATATTGGCCAGAGTCTACTTCCATGACTATGAGCCAGTGCAAGATGCCAAAGCAGGAATTAAGGATGGCCAAAGCCACAGCATCCCAACAATTTAAGTCGCCGGTATGCCTGGACTCAATTTTAAGCAGACAAAAACATACATCCAAGCTCTGTGCAGAGTAATTTTTTATGCTAAAAGGTTGGGATCCGTTCCATCAAAAAAAATAACATCGATAAGGCCATTTTTAACACATTTCATAGGGATTCCATCTTCATTCAACTCTTCCGTTTGGCTTATTTCGTCGTAAGTCTCTTTGTCGTAAACAGCTATTTGTACATTTTTTCCCCCAGGTAATATTACTACATATGCATTCGTAATATTTTTGCTATTCATATGCCCTCCCTTAAATTGAAGCCGTAGGCTGTCCTTGTTTTTTTAGTTACCAGTACCCTACTCTACCCAAAAAGAGGGGGCCCGATAACCAGGCTCCCTCTCAACCAACACCACACGCTTCTCAATCTACGTTACTTTGCCTTCGCCGCAGCTTTGCGCACAACGGTAGTTGCCTTCGCTGGTTTAGCCGGTTTCGCTTTCCACTGAAGATTGTCGAGCATGAAAAGATTATAGGGCAGGGGTGACTAAAAAACACGAACCCAACCCTCACAGCCTTCACGCAGCCCGTTCAACCACCTCCTGCCGAAGCGGCAACAACACCATAAAGGTAGCTCCCTCGCCGACACGGCTCTCAAACCGGATATCCCCCCCATGGTCCCTGACTATGCCGTACGACACCGCCAGCCCCAGACCCGTGCCATGCGCCTTGGTGCTGAAGAAGGGGGTGAAGAGCCGCTCTTTGTCCTTGTCCTCGATCCCGCAGCCGTTGTCCCTCACCGTCACCATCACCTGCTGCTCAGTCTGGTCCGGCTCGGTGCTTACCACCAGCTCCCCACCCTCCGGCATGGCCTGGAGGCCGTTGATGATCAGATTGGTAAAGACCTGCCGCAACTGGTCCCTGTCCCCGTCGATCTCCACGTCCCTTTCCCGGTAATCCCTTATCACCCGGTAGCTGCCCAGGGGGATCTGGTGGCCGATCTGATTGAGGATGGCGTCAAGCTTCTTTCCCAGGGAAAAGGTGGAAACACGCTTCATGCCGTTGCGTGAAAAAACCCGCAGGTTGTTGACGATGCGCTCGATGCGGATGGCTTCTTCCACGATGGCGTCGGCATCTTCGCGGATTTCGCTGTCTTCCGGGATGGCGCTTTGCAAAAGCTCGGCATTGCCGCGGATCACCGCCAAGGGGTTGTTGATCTCGTGCGCCACCCCGGCCGCCAGCATGCCCAGGCCGGCCAACCGCTCGGCCCTGTACAGATCCTTCTGGGTTGCCAGCAGTTGTGAGTTCTTCTCCTCCAGGTCTCGGGTGCGCTGCTGCCGTTCTTCCACTGCGCGCTTCCAGTCGGTAATATCACGAACCGATTCAATGGCACCCACTCGGTTGCCCTCGCGATCAAACAACGGTGATGCCGTAATCCATATCTGGAGGCCGTTTCCTCCCCTGAATCCGGGCAGGAAGGTTTCGGCAAACAGTACATTGCCCTTTCGTTCTATGTTCTGATAACGAGTACCAACCTCGCTGGTTTCATCATCAATGAAGTCGATGAGCGCCAACTGGGGTGATCCATAAAATGGCGCGCCGTACTCGTAGTTACCTTTGTTGAGCATCTCCGCCTTGTCTACGCCTGTCATCATCTCCATGGCATGATTCCATGCTATTACCCGTTTATCGGCATCAATGACAAAGGTGGCGTCCGGCAGAAATTCGACGATGTCCTGCATTTTCTGGCGAGAAATCATCAATTTATTCTCTGTGTACTGAAGCTCCTCTATCATGGTCAGCAACGTCCTGGCTTCCTCGTTGATCAGGGAGCCAAGCTTGGCAATCAGTTCGTTTGGCGAGTCCTCGGGTGCCCGAACATCAAATTGGCCATGAGCAAGCTTTATCAGGGCATCGTAATGCTCGCACAGGCCAATTGCCATTTCAAGACTATCATTGTCCATTTTCTGCATACTTTGGGCAAGATGATTGAGACCCGCTACCAGGTTCTGAATGTGCGGGTTGGTGCTGTACATAGCTAAATGGGCTGTCGGGTCCCCCAGGCAAAGCTTGTCAACCATTGCCTCAATTTGATTGGTGCTCGTGATAAAACCATCGCGTTCGCGCCGGATCCGGTCTTCGCGCTCGCTCAGGGTTTTCCGGCAGCGCTGGAATGCATCTTTCAACTGTTGCACATCTGCTACCTTTTCGAACTCCCGGCAGTCCCCGCATTCGCAAAATTGGTCCGAAACTGCGGCATTCGGGCACTCGATACCAGCCAGAAAACGGCAATTATAATTGGCGACATTAGTCATGAATTGTGCCATTGTTCAACCCTCTTGTATGGCAAGCATGAGGATAGGAATCTTCTTTATTTTCAGAACAATATCTGAACGGTTTTGCGATATCCGTCTTCCGCTCTTACCATGATGAGCGTCTTTTTCAGACGCGCACACCAGACGCGCACATCGTTCTCAAAGGTTGGACAATCTCCGGTTACCTCCAGTATGTCGCCAGGTTGCATGCTTGGAGATTTTACTGCGATCTTAAGTATCGGTTGCGGACATCTGAGTCCGCTTGCGTCCAGAAGATGTAGCGCCATTTTATACTCCGTTTCGATGCAAATACCAAACCGGATAACTCTGTTTTTGAGCACAAAAAACCGACCTGCACAAAGAAAATACATTCTTCGGCAGCTCGGCCATCTCATCAGGTTGACGAGGTTTAAGATCCGCAGCTTTCCGTCCCTACATCACTGTAGGTTTGGCTTTATCGATGTTATGACTGAATACTGTATACAAAATACAGAAAATTTTAGACCTGTCAATTTTTTAATCTCTTGGGGCCAAATTCCCAGCACCCTGCTCAGGTGGATCCGCCAATCCCGAGACGTCTGCCCTTGGTGTCTCCGCCCCTTTTAAGAATCACCGCTGCCACAGGATGTGCGCCGCCTCAAGTGGAACGGCGACACCAGGGTGGCAAGGTATGACCCGCGGCGTATAATCAGTGGTGGGGCGCGTGGCCGGCACCCGGCTGCCGTAGATATATCCGTTTTCCGCCCCTACCAGTTGCCGGCCGCGTGTCATTTCCTGCCGCACCGGGGCGCCGCCGTCCACCCCCTCGGCAAAGAGCTCGACACGCACAGCATCCGGGTCGAGGCTGTCGAGATAGAGCTGCACCTCGAACCGGTGCAGTTCTTTGTCCGTCTCAACCTTGGTTTCACCAAAGCGCAGCTTGGCCCACATCTCTTCCAGGGCATGCCGCCAGTTGACCAACTGCGTACCGACGGCGCCTTTGTCGGCGGCGCGCTCACGGTAGGCGGCGGCTGCCGGGATGTAATAATCCTCGGTGTATTCGCGCACGGTGCGATCGGCGGAATAGAGCGGGGTCAGGCGCGCCATGCTTTCGCGCATGCGCGCCACCCAGCCGGCAGGGATGCCCTGCTGGTCGCGGCCATAGAACTCAGGTGCCACTTCCCGTTCGAGCAGGGTATAGAGAGCCTCGGCTTCGGCGGCATCCCAGCCCGGATCGTCACCATGTTCCCTGCCGTCACCCAGCGCCCAACCCACCTCAGGTGTGTATGCTTCCGCCCACCAGCCATCAAGTTCCGACAGATTTATGCCGCCATTGGCGAGTATCTTCATGCCGCTCGTACCACTCGCCTCCCAGGGCCGCCGGGGCGTATTGAGCCAGACATCCACCCCCTGGACCAGACGTTCGGTTAAAAGCATGTCGTAATCGCTGAGAAAAACCACATTCCGTCGCGCCTCGGGCCTCCGGATGAACAGCATCCATTGCCGGATCATCTCCTGTCCCGCCTGGTCGGCCGGATGGGCCTTGCCGGCTAGGATGAGTTGCATGGGACGCTGCGGATCGTTCAAGATGCGCAGGAGCCTTTCCGGATCGTGCAGGAGCAGATTGGGCCGTTTGTAGGGGGCGAAGCGACGGGCAAAACCGAGCGTCAGCACGTTGGTATCAAAGATCTGTTTTGCGTTGTCGATCTCCGCCGCCTCCGCGCCCGAGACCGCCAACTGACGGGACAGCCGTGCCCGCACGAACTCAACAAGGGAAATGCGGGCAGAGGCGCGAAGCTGCCAGAGTCGGGCATCGGGGAGAGTGCGCACCTTCTCCTCCGGTTTCTCCGTTGTTCCCAGCCAGGGGGTCTCGCCGCACACTTTGCACCAAAGCCCATCCGCCTCCGCCGAATGCCAGCTCGGCACATGGACGCCGTTGGTGACGTGTCCCACCGGCACCTCATGGTCCGGCCAATGGGGAAACAGGGGTTCAAAGAGGCGGCGGCTCACCTCCCCGTGCAAACGGCTGACCCCATTGACCGCACCGCTGCCCCGTATGGCCAGATAGGCCATGTTGAACGGTTCCCCCGGGTCTTCGGGGTGCAGGCGCCCCAGCGCCAAAAGGTCTTGAAGGGTAATGCCCAGCCTGGTGGTGGCGTACCTCGCAAGGTACTTCTCCATGAGAGCTGGGGGAAAGCAGTCGAAACCGGCGGCCACCGGTGTGTGGGTGGTGAAGAGGTTGCCGGCCCGGGTTGCGGCCAGGGCAACGGCGAAGGGTTGCCCCGTCGCGTCCATGAAGTCATGGGCGCGCTCCAGCACGGCGAAGGCGGCATGCCCTTCGTTTAAGTGGCAGACTTCCGGCTTGATGCCAAGAGCGGTGAGCAGGCGCCAACCGCCGATGCCCAACACGAGTTCCTGCAGCAGCCGCAATTCCAGGCCGCCCCCGTAAAGCTCGCTGGTGATTCCGCGATGAATTGGATAGTTAGCCGCGTCATTGGTGTCCAGGAGATAGAGCTTCACCCGCCCCACCCGGACCTGCCAGGCCCGCAGCCACATCGAGTAGCCGGGAAGCGCGAACTCCAGCCGCAGCCATTCGCCGTTTGGTTCGCGCACCGGCGTGATCGGCAACTGGTCGGGATCATTGAAGGGGTATAGCGCCTGCTGTACCCCATTCCGGTCGATCACCTGCCGGAAATACCCCTGCTGGTAAAGGAGCCCCACACCGACCACCGGCACCCCCAGGTCGCTGGCCGCCTTGAGCTGGTCGCCGGCCACGTTGCCGAGCCCTCCCGAGTAGATGGGGAGCGCTTCGCTCAGCATGTATTCCATGCTGAAGTAGGCGAGGCAGGTCAGGGGGGCATCTCCATGGGCCTTATGGAACCAGGCCGGCGATTCCACATCCTGTCGCATGTTCTTGAGCAGGGTGTCAACTTTCCCATGAAAGGCCGGGTCGGCCGCGGTGCGCTTGAGCCGGTCCCGCGAGACGGTCTGCAGCACTACCCAGGGGTTGTGGGTGAGTTCCCACAGCACGGGATCGAGTTCAAGCCACACCTCGTCGGCCGAGTCGTTCCACGACCAGCGCAGGTTAAGGGCAAGTTCCGCGAGAGCCTCGAATCCCTCCACTTCGACGGGCAAAAAAGAATAGATGGGGCTATCGGCTCTCCTGTCCTCGCTCATGTGCTGATCCCTCCGTGTGCCGCCGCAATGGCGTTTTTGACCATTGCCTGGGCTTCTTCCTGAATACGGCGCAGGTGTTCCTCCCCACGGAAGCTCTCGGCGTAGATCTTGTAAATATCTTCCGTTCCTGAAGGACGCGCTGCAAACCAGCCGCTTCCGGCAACCACCTTCAGCCC
The DNA here is from genome assembly GCA_050013355.1 of Oryzomonas sp. GTDB lineage: Bacteria > Desulfobacterota > Desulfuromonadia > Geobacterales > Pseudopelobacteraceae > Oryzomonas. Next base: position 11,356 of record JBEKFJ010000031.1, on the reverse strand, counting down.
ACCGATGGAACCGCCATTCCCTGGAGCCTGGGTGAGGATGTCCTGGATCGGCTCTCCGGCGAGATCGGCGGAGCGGACCTGGCTCGCCGAGAGGTTTTTCAGCGTTTCTTTCTCCCCCGGGGTGGCGGGTGCCTCGACCCGGTCGTAGAAGGACTCGCCCAGTTCACGCGTGAGCTCGCTGTAAATCTCTCCAGGATCGCGCCCCATTCGTGCCGTGATCTCCGCCGAAAGAAGCGCCGGAATAATGCCGTCCTTGTCCGTTGTCCACACCGTCCCGTCACTGCGGAGGAAAGAAGCGCCCGCGCTCTCCTCGCCGCCGAAGCCGAGCGAGCCGTCTAAGAGACCATCGACGAACCATTTGAAGCCAACCGGGACCTCGTAGAGTCTCCGCCCCAGCTTCTTCGCAACGAGATCGATCATCCGGCTGCTCACTACCGTCTTGCCCACTGCAGCGTCGCTGCGCCACCGGGGCCGGTTCTGGAAGAGATAGGAAATAGCGACCGCCAGGTAGTGGTTGGAGGGAAGGAGCCCCGCGCTCCTGGTCACGATCCCGTGCCGGTCGGCATCAGTGTCGCACGCAAAGGCGATGTCAAAGCTCTCCTTCAGATCGATCAGCCGTTGCATGGCGTGGGGCGACGACGGGTCCATGCGGATCTTGCCGTCCCAATCGACCGTCATGAACCGGAAGGTCGGATCGAACTCCTCGTTAACAATGGTCAGGTCCAGTTTGTAGCGTTCGGCAATCCTCCCCCAGTAATGGACAGAGGCACCGCCGAGCGGGTCGACCCCCAGGCTGATCTTCGCTTCGCGGACGGCGTCCATATCGATCACACTGCCGAGGTCACCCACGTAGGCAGCGAGGAAATCGTGGCGGTGGGTCGTAGGGGCTCGCAGTGCCCCGGTAAGGGGGACTCGCTGTACCCCGGAAAGGGCGCCGCTAAGCATTTCGTTCGCCGCCTTTTCGATCCACCCGGTGACAACGGGTTCCGCCGGCCCGCCGGTCGGGGGGTTGTACTTGAAGCCGCCGTCGCCGGGAGGATTATGTGAAGGGGTGATCACGATGCCATCGGACAATCCCGTCGTGCGGCCGCGGTTGTAAGTGAGAATGGCATGGGAGACGGCGGGGGTCGGGGTGAATTCATCTCCGGCCGAGATCATGACTTCCACACCGTTGGCCGCCAGCACCTCGAGTGCGCTGGCAAAGGCCGGCTCGGAGAGCGCATGGGTATCAATGCCGAGGAACAGGGGGCCGCTATACCCCTGTTGCTTGCGGTAATGACAGATGGCCTGTGTGATGGCGAGGATGTGCCACTCGTTGAAGGACCGCTTGAAGGCCGAGCCGCGATGCCCCGATGTGCCGAATGCGACCCGCTCTTCGGGCATCGAAGGGTCGGGCTGTTCGGCATAATAGGCGGTGACCAGTCTCGCGACATTAACCAGTATCGAGGGTGACGCAGGCTTTCCTGCCATTGGGTTGATGTTCATCGTTCTTCTCCTCAAGGCATCTCATCTTTGAGCCGTATTTCGCCGCCCCTCAATCGTCAAATCCTCTGCGTAGCCCTGCTACGCCTGCGGTTTGTCTCAATCGGCCCGACAAAATACGAACCAAATCTGAGCGCCTTATATGTCACACTTATTTCATGACAGTCCCTTAGTGCCAGAGGCGGGCGACGGCTCTTCCCACGCGGTTCATGGTCAATCTGCCCGCTCCGTCGGTTTCGGGTTGTACCATGTTCCGCTCCTTGCTATGACCTGATCGGCCTCGGCGGGGCCCCAGGTGTTCGCTTGGTAGAAATAAAGCGGCGTCACGTTTTCCAGGATCGGATCGATGATTCGCCACTGCGCCTCAACCGTCCCTTCAGACGCAAAGAGCGAATCTTCACCCCGCATGGCATCGCCCAGCAATAGTTCGTAAGGAGCCTTCGAGTCCCCTTCGTTCTGGGCCACGATAAGTTCCACATCCTCGCCTGCCCTTCTCTCCCCCGGGATCTTGACCCGAATCCCCAACCCGATCTGCACGTCAGGGCTGAGCCGGAACCGGAGGTGGTTCGAAAACGCCGGCACGATTTCGCCGAACGTCTCGCGTGGCGGGCGTTTGAACTCAACGGTTACCGTAGTCGAGGTCACAGGGAGACATTTGCCGGCACGGATGTAAAAGGGAACCCCTGCCCAACGCCACGTGTCAATGAAGAGCTCTACTGCCACGAACGTCTCGACCGGCGAGTCGGGAGCCACGCCGGGTTCCTGGCGGTAGCCCTGGAACTGGCCTCGCACGATGTGCGCCGGATCAAGCGGCTTGATCGCCCGCAGCAATCGAGTGGTCTCTTCTCGTACAGACTCGGCGTCAATGCTGATCGGAGAGTCCATGGCCAGTAACCCCACTATCTCCAACAGATGATTCTGCAGAACGTCACGGATTGCCCCTGCTTCCTCGTAGAATTTTCCTCGTCCCTGCACTCCGAAGTTTTCGGCCATGGTGATCTGTACACATGCGATATGATCACGGTTCCAGACCGGTTCGAAAATGGAGTTTGCAAAACGCGTGTAGTAGATATTCTGAACCGGTTCCTTGCCGAGGTAATGGTCGATTCGGTAAATTGCCGATTCGGGGAAGACCGAGGTGAGTATGCCGTTCAACTCACGGGCCGAGGCAAGGTCGCGACCGAACGGTTTCTCGACGACGACCCGGGGTTCCCTGGTACATCCGGACCTGGCGAGTCCTTGGACAACGGTGGCGAACATGCTCGGCGGTATGGCCAGATAGTACAATGGTCGGGCGGCATCGCCAAGCACCGTGCACAACTGCTCATAGGTCGCGGGATCGGCGTAGTCGCCGTCAATGTAGCGGAGCAGCGAGCTGAGCCGTTCGAATGCCTCATTGTCCACGCCGCCGTGTTCCTCCAGGCTCTCGCGGGCGCGCTCTTTGAGTTGCTCGATGCCCCACCCCGACTTCGCCACCCCGATAATGGGTACATCGAGATGGCCGCGCCTGACGAGCGCATGGAGGGCAGGGAAGATCTGCTTGTACGCCAGATCTCCGGTTGCGCCGAAGAATACGAACGCATCCGCGGCAGTATTGCGCATCGTCAGACTCCTTTCCGGTCCGTTTTCTTCTCTTAGAACTTATCCGCAAATAAGCTTTGCAGTCTCGTATCTCGTCTTCAAGGCTACTTTCCCTGTCCTTCAGTCGTAAAATCCTCGACATAGCCCTGCTATGCCTGTGGTTTTACTCTCTCAGGCCAGGTAAATTAGCCCTAAATCCGAGCACGATACCTGACCAAAGTTATTTACGGACAAGTTCTTAGTGTCCACCGAACTCGTAGCGCATCGCCGACAGTGTCATGGCTTGATTTCCTCTCTTCGATGCCGGTGCTACGGCTTACTCTCAACAACGAGTTTTTCTTGCAACCTTTCAAGCAGCATATCGAAAGGCTTGATAAACTTCTCCACCCCCTCGTCCTCAAGTTGCCGGGTAACGGCGGCCAGGTCGATCCCAACTTCCGGCAAACGGTCCAACACCCGGCGAGCTTCATCCACTCCTTCCTCCAGGCGGGAGGCCGGATTGCCGTGGTCCCGATAAGCATTGAGGGTCTCGAGCGGAATTGTGTTCACCGTTTCCGGCCCGATAAGCGCCTCCACGTATTTCAGATCGCTGTAGGCCGGGTTCTTGGTACTGGTGCTGGCCCAGAGGACCCGCTGGCGGCGCGCACCCAGGGTGGCCAGGTCACGGAATCGGTCTCCGGAGAAAATCTCTTTGTATATCTGATACGCAACCCTGGCACTGGCGATAGCGACCTCTCCCCGCAGCGCTGCGGCGAAGTCGGCCGTGACGTCCCCCTTTACTACTTTTTGCTCCAGCAATGAGTCAGCCAGCACATCGATCCGGCTCAGGAAGAAACTGGCCACTGACGTCACCTGTCGCAGAGGCAGTCCCCGGGACGACCGCTCCGCCAGCCCGTCGATGTAGGCTTCGGTCACCTCCCGGTAGCGGGGAAGTCCGAAAAGAAGGGTAACATTGACGTTGATCCCCTCGCTGATCATCTGGTGGATTGCTGGGAGCCCCTCACGGGTGCCGGGAATCTTGATCAACACGTTGGGTCGGGCCAACGTCTCCCAAAGCCGTCGGGCTTCCGTGATGGTTCCAGCGGTATCGTGGGCCAGCCTGGGCGAGACTTCCAGGCTGACAAACCCGTCCATCCCGTCGGTCCGGTCGTAGAGGGGGCGAAACAGGTCCGCGGTCCTCCGGATATCTTCCACGGCGAGTTCCTCGTAAAGATCAACAGCGCTTTTCCCTGCCCGAGTCAAGCTGCGAACGGCGTCGTCATAGTCACCGGTTTCGGATATGGCCTTCTCGAAAATGGCTGGGTTGGAAGTCACCCCGCTCACCCCATCTTCTTCGATCAGGCGCCGCAGTTCCCCCGAGTCGAGCATCCCTCGGCGAATAAAATCCAGCCAGACACTCTGTCCGTAGTCCTCAAGCCTCAGAAGCGGATTGTCTTTCATTGTTTTTCCTCCTCTTCCCTGTTCCGCGATGCTTCAGAGCTTCTCCTGCGGCCGCAGCAATAGAGACAGCGCCCAGTTCCTGAACGTAACTCTCTAGATTTTCACCGAATCCAAATTGGGGCGGATTTTCCTGGCCTGACAGAGAAAAACCACAGCCGTAGCAGGGCTACGTCGAGGATTTTGCGACTGAAGGACAGGGAAAGATGCCCTGAAGACGAGATGCGAGACCGCAAAGCTTATTTGCGGATAAGTTCTAAGTATACTTTTATTATCCCACAATTCAATGGAGGCACTGACCTTACCCTGTCCTCGCATCGCTTCAACACTCAGGATGCCAGTGTCCCGCCGCAAGCGGACTGGGTATGTTCAGTCTTTTCGCCGCTGAGCGCGGCGGATTACATCGACGCAGCGAGCTGCGGGGAATGTAACCCGAAGAGATTTAACACTAATGTAACAAAAATGGATGGTTATACTTATTGCAATTGTTTTTTATTCCGGGTATGGTTCATTAACAATTGATTCATCGAAGGGGCAAAACCAGGGCAACCTGGCGACGCAAAGCTACCTGTCCAACATAGCTTGGATAGAGGGGCCGCCGAAATGATAGTAGAATAATTACTACATGGCCCACTTTGCGTAAAAGTGGGCTTTTATATTGGCATCAGACAGGGACTTGCAAGAAGTGGAAAGTACATTTCAATAAACAAAAGAGGATCAATCCATATGTTCAAACCGAAAAATGACATAATCGTCCGCTCAGCTGTTCCGCGGAATCCCTTCGACGGGTTTCAGGAGGTGCATGAGTGGCCGATAATGTCTTCAGATGACAAAGAAATATTAATCCGCCGAGTGGAAGGTATCGTTGAAGGAAACGACGAAGCCCATGCGTTCTTGCGGCAGCGCGCCGCCCTCATGGTGGACGAAATGCTGGAAAACGCCCTCTATTGCGCCCCTCGCGATATCAGTGACAACCAGATTTACTCCAAGGGGGAAAAGCGCAGCCTGTGTGCCAACGAGAAAATCGTGCTACGGTGCGCTTTTGATGGTGAAAAGCTCTTTCTGGAGGTCAGCGACAGTTGGGGAAAGCTTTCACCGGCGACCGTGCAGCGGTTTATAGCGCTCAACCTGGCGCAAAATGTTTCGGCCGACAGGGCTGGGCGCGGGCTGTTTCTGATGTGGAAATTTATGAAAGACTTTTATGTGAATTTTGTACCCGGCCTGAAAACCTCGGTGGGAGGCTATCTCCTGCTTAATCCCAATCCAAATGAATATGGAGCTATCTGACATGGAACAGCAATTCAAGATTGAAATCAAAAACGGAAACATCAGCGACACGGTCCATTTTCACGGAAATATCGACAGCCATTCCGATGACCATATGGAGGGTCTGATCAAAAGAATTTATAAAAAGAACGTGGTCTTGGATTTTAGCGGAACCGGCCGCATCAATTCGATGGGGGTCGCCCTATTGCTCCGCTCGATCAAGAGCTTAAAAGCGGAAAAGAATGCCGAGGTCAGCATTCAGGGGGCCAACAAGATAAATACCATGCTTTTCAAGATGACTGGTATCTATCTGTTGGCGCCCGAAGCGAAGCGGTTATAAAGTTAAGGAGCTGGGGAGAGTCTGCAAATTTCAAATTTTCAGCAACCCATTTTGCCCTCTTTTGTCGCATGCCGACCAACGAATGGCCCCTGCCTGGGAGCGACACCCACACGTATCCGTGCTATACTATCGATTGGAACGATTTGCTTCACCGGCAATTGCTGTTGGGTTTCAAAGTACCGGGCAACTCTTCCTTCAGTCTGGCGCAGAATTCCTCCACTTCAGCCAGTGACTGCCCTGCTTGCAACGTGAGACAAGATTGAACTTCATCTTCTCCATCACTTCGGAATAAATCTCGATTTATAGGTTACAATCAGGTTACATTTGCTTCGATTTTATTGCAAACCTCATACATTTTGATTACTATTTAGTAAAGGTTGATTGTTAAGATTACTTGTTATATCCAGCAGGCAAAACTGCGCCTCCAACATGCATGGGAGGTGAAGCATGAAAACACCCTCCTCATTGATTCCTTTGCGTCCCGACACTTTCGGGCAGGTTTACGAGTACAGCCGGGATGATCGATTCTTCCCCTACGGGAAGGTGAGATCGCGGCTACTCGCCGCCGCCATCCTCTCCCTTACCGGGGTGGGCATGGTATATCAGCCTATTGCAACGGCTTGTGACCGGGTTATGCATCCTCCGCCCGGCAGACTGCTGGATGTGAGCGGTTGCCGCCTGCACCTGCAGTCGGCCGGCAGCGGAACCCCGACCGTGGTTCTCGAAGCGGGGCTTGGCGGCATGTCATCCGCTTGGGCATGGGTCCAGTCCGAAACGGCAGAATTCACCCACGTGGTTTCCTACGACCGGGCCGGCCTCGGCTGGAGCGGGTCGGACTCATCCCCGAAAACCGCCGTGCAGGTAACCCAGCGGCTGAGAGGCCTGTTGCGGAGCGCCAATACTCCCCCCCCATACGTCCTTGTCGGCCATTCCATGGGAGGATTTTTCATCCGTGTTTTTGCCGATCTATTTCCAGGAGAGGTTGCCGGATTGGTATTGGTGGACGCCTCTCACCCTGACCAGCAGCGCCGAAGCAGCGCCATCGAGACCCACATGTGTACCGGCTTCCGGATGCTCAGAGGGGTTCCCTTGCTTGCAAGGGCCGGTTATATCCGCCTGTCGGGTTTTTTCGATTCCTGGGCCGATGGACTGCCGGACAAACAGGCTGCTGAAGCAAAGGCATTTTTATCTTCCTACAGGCACTTGAAGACGACCAGGGATGAATCGCTGGCTTGGGACACGATATGCGCAGAGGTGCGTTCGACCGGTGGACTGGGGGACAAACCGCTGGTGGTGGTGACCGCCGGCAACGACGTTTTGCCGGGCCATCCTGAACTGCAGTCCGAACTCGCCGCCCTTTCATCGAACAGCGTTCATTGGGCCGTCAAGGGGGCCGACCACGTTACCCTGGTCACGCATCGCCAGCATGCATCCACCGTGGTCGAAGCGATCCGGCATGTCGTCCGGGCATGGAAAGGCTCGGAACAGGTCTAGAGTACCTTATCTTCCGCTCTCTGTGGTGACCTGAGAAAGGGGTTCCCTAGTGACATTTACTGCTGTCGCAGGGGGTGGCAGAAAGGTGAAATTGGTTTCGCCCCTTATTCTTGGCGCAAAACATCGCAAAATCTGCATTTTTGATCAGTGCATCGCCGTTATCCCCATCGTCCGGGAAGAGGCTGACGCCGATACTGACTGTTATGGCCAGTTCACGATCAGGCAGGATAACAGGCTGATCGAAGGCTGCAATGATCTTTTGCGCAACAATGACAGCTTCCTCCGGCCCTTCGAGATCAGGAAGAAGAATGACAAACTCGTCTCCTCCCCATCGGGCGACCGTGTCCTGATCCCGGCCGCAACAGAGCCTGAGCCGATCTGCCACACCTTTTAGAAGCTGGTCTCCGACCAAATGGCCAAGGGTGTCATTGATGTTTTTAAATCCGTCGAGATCGAGGAATGATACCGACAACAGCCGTTTTTGCCGTTGGGCATTGGCTACCGCCTTATGAAGCAATTCACTGAATAGCTGGCGGTTGGGGAGGCCGGTAAGATTATCATAGTAGGCCATGCGGCGGATATACTCGTCCCGTTGTTTAAGCTGCTCACGCAGGCTTATTTTGTCGAGGCAGCGTTCTACGGCGGCAATGAACTTTTCCAGACTGACCGGTTTGAGCACATAATGGTTGATGCCGATGTCGATGGCTTGAAGAATATTGTTCACCTCATCGGCGGCTGACAGGATGATGATCTGGGCATCATTGTCCAGTTCCCTGATTTTCTTTGCCATCTGGATGCCATTAATGATGGGCATGTGAATGTCGGTAACAACAATATCAGGACGGTTTTCAGCAAACAGATCGAGCCCGTGTTGGCCATTTTGAGCCAGGAGAAGGGTAATCTGCGGGAATTTCGACCGCAGGATCTGAATAACAAGTTCTTGCGTCAGGTTGTCATCTTCTGCATAAAGGAGCGTTACGGCGGGTTGTTCATATGGAGGTATTTCCATAGTAATCCTTTTTTAAGACATGATCATGTGCCGCAGACACATTGAGCATCAAAGCCGGCACCCTCCCAACCAGGAACTACGTAGTTTCCATCCGGAAAGTCCGGATGAGAAACTAGCAGTTTCCGATTCGGAAAGGAGGAATTTTTCGTCCAGGCCAGGAAATCGAGGGATTGCGCGGAGGCGTACATCGGTACGCCGCACAAAGCAAGCCCGAAGATTGACGCAGCATGGGCGGAAAAGAACCCTTTCCGGACGGAAACTACGTTACTACTTCACTGATCGATTCGTCCAGGATGGAAAGACCCCGCTCAAGTTGTTCATCAGTGATGACGAGCGGCATCAGGAATCGGACCACGTTGTGGTGTGCACCGCAGGAGAGGATGACCAGCCCTTTTTCGTAACAGAGCTTGGTAAGTTTTTGAGCTGCATCTCCGGCCGGCTCCTTGGAAACCCGGTCTCGAACCAGTTCAATGGCTAACATCGGGCCTTTGCCACGCACATCGCCGATGATTTCGTATCTCTCCTGCATTTCAACGAGCCGGCAACGAAGTTTTGCGCCGAGCTCTTCCGCCTGTCCGAGCAGGCCGTCCTCAAGGAATATCTCCAGAACCGCCAGCGCCGCGCGACAGGATATCGGATTACCGCCGTAGGTACCACCAAGCCCGCCCGGATGAGGAAGGTTCATAATTTCGGCACGACCGGTAATGGCGCTTAACGGCATTCCACCGGCAAGGCTCTTGGCCGTTGTAACAATGTCGGGTTCAACCCCCCAGTGATCAATAGCGAATAGCTTGCCGGTCCTTCCCATACCGCTCTGTATCTCGTCAATAATCAATAGAATACCGTATTTTTTACAAATGTCGCGCAGTTTGGCGAAGTATTCATCCGGAGGGGTAATAAAGCCACCCTCTCCTTGGACCGGTTCGGCAATAATTGCAGCGGTCTGCTCGGCAGCCACGTGATTGCGGAAGAATTCTTCCAGGTAGTCGGCACAGGCGGCCTTGCAGTCGGGATGTGTCAGGCCAAAGGGACAGCGATAGCAATATGCGGACGGCATCCGGTAGAATTCCGGCGCAAATGGTCCGAACCCTAACTTGTAGGGTTTGACGTTGCTTGTCATGGTCATGGTCATGAGCGTACGGCCATGGAAGCCGTGCTCAAAGACAATCACAGCGGGACGCCTGGTGGCATAGCGGGCTATTTTGACGGCATTTTCATTCGCTTCAGCTCCCGAGTTGGCAAACATGGTCAATTTGGCAAAATCGCCCGGCGCCAGATCATTAAGTCGCGAGGCCAATTCGATGTAAGGCTCATAAGCGGCCACGTGGAAACAGGTATGGATAAATTTTTCTGCCTGGTCCTTGATGGCCGCCACGACCTTCGGATGGCAGTGCCCTACATTATTGACTCCGATTCCGCCTGCGAAGTCGATCAACTCTCGCCCGTCAGCGTCAACCATGATCGCGCCAAAGGCTTTGGTTATAAATGCCGGGGTCAATTGCGAGACCCCTTGCGGGACCTGCTTATTGCGAAACTGCATCAGTTGTTCGTTGCGAGTTGTCATGGAATGATGCCCCTTGGCAAAAATATCCTGCGGTTCAATCCGTAAAATGGTTTTCCAACCTCCGGTTTGTTCCGCTTCTCCATTGTACAGTTTTATATTGGTATGGTGTCAAGCCGGGGGATTCTTTTCAACAAGCTCACTTTTTTATATTCCTACGCTTCCACAATACTTCGCCTGTGAAGGCATCGAAAGTATATGCCCAATAGCAACTAACTTTCCAAATTATATATGGAGGTTCAATCACAACATATTTATGTGGGGTCAATGGTTTATAGCCAGAAGTGTTAATATTATTAGCCCTAATATCGTTCATAACAATCGACTTGATTTCTTCTTCTGAGAGTGATTGTTTGGCGGAAGCTGTGTACATTTCTGGTGAAACAGGTACCAAGTCAACAAAAACCTGCCTGATTGTCTCCTCTGGACCTATTATTATATGTATAATAGTGCCTTGAAATTCAATACTGTTAATGAATTTTTTGAAATAAAGGTGTGTGTACTGACCTCCAAATCCATTGTCTGTGAGAATATTAGACTCAACAATTTCATCTGATTTCTTTATATCTAGCAATTCTCGCTCTTCTTCCATAAAAGTCTTAGCAAGCAACCTTGCTTTGGCGATTCTATCAGGCTCAACCGCTGGATCTAATTCAGCCTTGCTATGCAAATCAATATTACCACTCAATGAAAAATGCCCAGAAGGACCATCCATGGTAAGTTTTACATCTGACTCCATATCTTGGATTTGGGGATATTTCCCTTTAATGTAGTGCTTAAATATTTGAGGTGATTTATGCACACTATTTGTATTATTTAAAATATTTGCTATTTCCATGCAGCTAGATACCCGTTTGCCTGTGAAACGTAGACCAAATTCGCCCTTTGAGGTTTTTTCACGCCATTTAGTGATTCCATTGAAAGAATCATCTAATATGGTGATGCTGACGGTCATCTTTTCTATTCCTTTGCTCTCGCACTTCAAATCCCAAGACTGAGTATTTCCAGTTGAATTATCTGAGAGTAACTCACACCCATCGTTATTGAATATCTTCCACCCAATTTTATTTACTGTACGACATACTGCTTCCTCGGCCCGGCCTTCACCAGGAATTATCGAATATGAATTAATCTCATAATCGCCTGAATTGAAAGCAACTGCAGATGAATCACGCGTGATAAAAAT
>JBEKFJ010000030.1:8774-27466 GCA_050013355.1 Oryzomonas sp. | reverse complement strand
CGTACATCGGTACGCCGCACAATTTTGCTTGCTAAATTGGACCGCGAAGGCGCCCGAAGGGTGAGGCCAACGGCCGAAGTCACAAGCAAGCCCGAAGATTGACGCCGCATGGGCGGAAAAGAGCCCTTTCCGGACGGAAACAATAAAAATCCGAGCGTACTCGCGCCTACCCACCTACAGAAAAGGATGCATCAAACATGACCGAAAGACGACGTTCAACCGCCATGACAACAGTTGTTCTGGCTGCCCTAGTCCTCTTCTCCTCTGCCGGCGCGCATGCCGAAGAAAATTTCTGCGGCCCGACCACACCAAACGAGGAACAGATGTTCAACCTCCAACTGGAGAACGAAGGTCTCAAACTCAAAATCAAACAGCTTGAAGCCGTCAAGGCCATATCCGTCGAACGCCTGCGCCAGAAAAAGGCCCAGCATCTCAAAGAGATCGCCGCCAATGTCAGGACCCAGCGCCAGGCCACCAGCGATTTTGAGGGGTTCGTTACATGGATGAGCACTAACCTGGCAGGCTATAACCGCTACATCCAAGCCGGTTCATATGCGGCGGTCGTGGCCAGGATGCTCCCGATTCCCTACGCCGGCCAGGCTTCGATCTTTACCAAGTTCATCGCACAGTTTACGGTTGCACTCAACAGCGCCTCTGTTTCAGTCACCAATTACCTGAACTCGTCCCAGCGCTTCATCTCCCTGGTTGATGCCATCGATCCGGCCAAACCATTGGATGAAAGGGCACTGACCGAAGCTTCCCTTTACGCCGATCAGAAACTGCTGAAGGATATGAACGATGCCCAGGCGAAACTGGCCATGGTCGCCGACCTCTCGTCCGGCGCCCTCTCCTTCCTGGAGAGTGTGAACCACTACGCCTGCGGAACGGACGAATACTGGAACAAGGTCAAGGGACTGGTAAAAAAAGACATCGATCCCAAGGAAAAGAGCTTTCTGTCCGAAAGCACAAGCAACCTGAAGACCCAGGCCAACCGCTTTAACGGAAAGCTGAGATCATTCGAGGAGATCACGAAGAAAGAAACGGCAAGCGTAAAATCCCTGGCACTCTTCGATGAGCTGTCAGCAGAACTGTCGGCCGCAAAATGAGTACAGAGCCCCCCATGCATGCCGACCAGATCACGTTCGACGACCTGCTGAACATCATGCGCCGCCTGCGCGGCCCCGGCGGTTGCCCTTGGGACGCCGAACAAACCCATGAGAGCCTGACTCGCTATCTGCTGGAAGAGACCTATGAGGTCATCGAGGCGATTGACGCAAAATCTCCGGAGCATCTGAAGGAGGAACTGGGCGACCTGCTGCTGCAACCGGTCTTTCACGCCGCAATTGCCGAAGAAGCGGGCGACTTCGACATGGCCGACGTCATCCGGACACTCTGCGATAAGCTCATCAGACGCCATCCCCATGTCTTTGGCGACCTGCAGATCAGCGACAGCGACGCACAGGTTGAAAACTGGGAGCGCATCAAGAAGGCCGAAAAAGGCGAGGAGCGCCCATCGGCCCTGTCCGGCGTGCCTCCCCACCTGCCGGCGCTCCTCAAGGCCCAGAAGATCACGGAAAAGGCATCACGGGTCGGTTTTGACTGGGAACATGCCGACCAGGTCTTTGCCAAGGTCATGGAGGAGTTGCATGAGTTCGAAGAGGCTTGGGAAGGGGGCGACGAGAGCCGGATGGAGGACGAGTTGGGCGACCTGCTGTTCGCCATCGTCAACCTGGGGCGCTTCCTGTCGCTCAATCCCGAGGATGCTCTGCGCAAAACCATCAATCGTTTTCAGCGGCGATTCCAGTATGTGGAGGGAAACCTCCTGAGACAGGGCAAAAAGATGAATGAGACTCCGCTTGCCGACATGGATCGTTTATGGGAAGAGGCCAAAAAACTCGAATGAGAGGCCTGTCACGGTATAAGTTACAGAAATGTGTCACCTTTTACCATTATGTTGCAGCTTATCCACAAAAATTGTGGATAACATGTGGACAACAATGTTGAAGAAATACAAAAGTTATATTTTTACAAGTGATTTTTACACTTTGCCTTTTTTTTACACAAACGTTTTTCGGTGTAATTTCGCCAAGTTATATTTGTTTCTTTGAATTTTGGGTAGTTAGGCCGTTAGCCGTCGTTTGGGTGCAACAAATAATTTTCATGCCAAGTTCACCTGTTTATAACTGTCATTTTTGAGAAAAATTCGTTGCCCTTTAAATTCAACATCTTCCAGGCGCAAAAGATATTCTTTACAAGCAATGCCGCCGGGAGCGGTATAGCCGGTCAGCCGCCCGTCACCAGCGACAACGCGATGACAGGGGATGATGACCGGCAGGGGGTTGGAGGCCATGGCCCCGCCGATGGCGCGCGCCGCACCCGGCGCTCCGGCCAACCCGGCAACCTGGCCATACGTCCGCACCTCGCCGAAGGGAATTGCGCGAATAAGCTCCAGGATGCGTCTTCTAAAAGGAGTGACAACGGTCAGGTCAACCGGTATCTCATTGAATGTTTGCCTCTCCCCCTTAAAGTAGCGCTTTAACATTTCAGCCGCCCGTTGCGTCAGTTCCGATGGGGGCACTCCCCCGAATTTTCTTCGATACGAGTCATCCCCCACAGGGAGAAACACCCGGCAGACACCGGCAGCGCCGGCCTGGACAACACCTACCCCCAAGCCGGTTTCAAACAGAGACACGTAGTTCAAGGGATGCTCCTTCTCTGTCCAAGTTTTCTCCTGAACAGCGCCGACATCTCCAGCGCTTCATCCGAACGCAGCAACCGGACGCATATTCCATAGATTACCACGCCTGCCGCTATGGCGCTACCAAGCACCAGGGCCTTGCCTGTTTTGTGGCCCGAGAGCGACCAGTCGGCCCAACCGCACACATAACGGACCGTGACAGCCATCGGCACGGCGGCAGCCAGTGATTTCAGACCGCAGGCGACAATCCCCCGCCCGCCGAACGGGCCGATCTTGCGGCGCAGGAACCAGAGCAGCATCAGCATATTGCACAAGGCTGAAATCGTGGTGGCCAGTGCCAGCCCGCCATGCTTGAAAGGTCCCATCAGGACAAGGCTGAAGCCTAAATTGACCAGGAATGCGCAAAATGCAGTCCAGACCGGCGTTCTGGTATCCTTGAGGGCATAGAAGGCCGGTGCCAGGACCCGCGTCATTGCCACGAAGGAAAGGCCTATGGAGTAATAGAAGAGCGCCTGGGCTGAATTGACCGCCTTAGCGTAGTCGAACGCCCCGCCCATGAAGATCAGGCTGAAGATGGGGGTCGAACAGGCCATCAGGCCGGCCATGGCCGGAATAGTGATGAAGAGGGTCAAACGCAGTCCAAAGGCCAGGGATTCCTTCATACCGCTCATGTCACCTCCCGCCGCCTGCTTGCTCATGGAGGGGAGCACGGCCTGGGCCACGGAAACAGTGAATATGCCTTGGGGAAACTCGAACAGCCGCTGGGCATAATAGAGGTACGACACGCTTCCCTGGGGCAGCAGCGAGGCCAGCACGGCGCTGACGGTGATATTGAGATAATAGACCCCCACGCCGAAGACGGACGGGAGCATCAGGAGCGCGATGCGGCGCACCTGGGGATGGCCGAAGCTGAATCGGGGGCGGATCGAAAACCCCTTGCCCCACAGCACCGGAAGCTGAAGGAGCAGTTGCACGACACCGCCGATCAGCACACCCGTTGCCAGGGCCGTAATGGGGACCGCGAAAAAGCCTCGCAGAGAGAGGGCTGCCACGATCATGGAGATATTGAGGAAGACGGTGGAGATGGCCGGGGTGAAAAAATGGCGGACCGTGTTGAGGATACCCATGCAGAGCGCAACCAGGCTGATGAAGAAGATATAGGGAAACATCACGCGGTTCAGCAGTACGGTCAGTTCGAATTTGCCCGGCACCGAGTGGAAACCGGGGAACATCAGGCCGACGATGGCAGGCGAAAACAGGATGCCGGCCAGGGTCACGCCGGCCATGACAATGGTCAACAGACTGAAACAGGTATCGGCGAGTCGCCGAGCTTCATCTTCGCCCTGTTTGTTGAGAGTCTCGGAGAAGATGGGCACAAATGCGGAGGTCAAGGCACCCTCGGCAAAAAAACGCCGCAGCATGTTGGGGATCTGGAAAGCGGCGAAAAAGGCGTCGGTAGCAAATCCGGCGCCGAACAGACGCGACACGACCATGTCACGCACCATGCCCATGACCCGCGACAACATGGTTGCCGAGCCGAGGATTCCGGCTGCCCGCGCTATATTGCCCTTTTCAGACATAGGTCAGTCTTCATCCCCCTCGTTCATCTCCGGCATGTCAAGAAGCGCCTCGGCCTCCTCCCGTGGCAGTACCTGTACGTCGCGCAACCTGCGTTCAATCGCCCGCGTGCGGATGGCCGCCTGATCGATATGATTGCCCGCCTCCTGCAACTTCTTGCTCGTTTTATCGAGCACCACCCCGAACTTGGAGAATTCGGTCCGCACCGCGCCAAGCAAGGTCCAGACCTCTGCCGAGCGCTTCTCGATGGCCAGGGTACGGAACCCCATCTGCAGGCTGTTCAAAAGCGCCGCAAGGGTGGTGGGGCCCGCCGCCAGCACCTTGCAGTCGCGCTGCAGCGTCTCGGCCAGGCCGGGCCGCCGCAACACCTCCGCATACAACCCCTCGGTAGGAAGAAACATGATGCCGAAATCAGTGGTATGCGGTGGATCCAGGTACTTGTCACGGATGGCCTTGGCCATCTCCTTGACCGCACGCTCCAACTGGCGGCCCGCTTCCTCGGCGGCAGCGGCATCGGCGCTCTCCTGGGCCTCCACCAGTCGCAGGTAGTCTTCCTGGGGGAACTTGGCGTCCATCGGCAGCCACACCATCCCCTCGGCTGTGCCGTCCCGGCCGGGCAGGCGCAGTGCAAACTCCACCCTCTGGCCGCTCCCTTTTTTCGACTCAACATTGGTCTCGTACTGACCCGGCGCCAGTATCTGTTCCAGCAGGCTGGCCAGTTGCACCTCGCCGAAAGTGCCGCGGGTCTTGACGTTGGACAGTACCTTCTTAAGATCCCCGACGCCGCTGGCCAGGGACTGCATCTCCCCCAGACCGCGCTGGACAAGCTCCAGCCGTTCGCTGACCAGTTTAAAGGACTCTCCCAGGCGCTTCTCCAGAGTATCGTGCAGTTTTTCGTCCACGGTTGCGCGCATCTGCTCCAGCTTCCGGGCGTTGTCCTCCTGGATCAAACGCAGGCGGTCCTCCACTGTCTCGCGCAGCTTGTCCAGCCTGCCTTCATTGCTTGCGGTCAGGGTTTTCAACTGGCCGGCAAAGATGTCCAGCTGATTCTTCTGCAAACCGGCGATCTCGCTCATCCGTTTCAAGAGTGAATCCCCCAGGGCGCCGACGAGCGAGGTCTCTTCCTCACGCGCCCGCCGGGCCGATATCTGGGCCTCCTCCCGGTTCCTTGCCAACTCATCGCGAAGCATACGCTCCAATCGTTCCAACTGGCGCTCCAGGGCATCGATACGTACATCAAGCGATGCGCTTGAAGCGATGCGCGAGAGTCGCGCCAGCACCAGGACCAACAGTATCAGCGACGCCAGCGGCACTATCAGGGGCAGGTAAAACAATGGCGATGTCATAATGGTTGTTCCGTTTCATGCTTTGTTATTGCTCTGCTGTCCTTCATGCCACATCCCTCTCGTGCTTAGCAACTAGTTTTTGTATTCGGCATATCTGTAGTTAATCATTTTTTACTCATTTATTTTCTTGATTTATGTCGTGATTTCGTGTTAACCCGTAACAATCTTAATTATATAAAGGAGGATGTATGACAGCAACTCTTGTTGAACTGACTGCGGGTATCGTTTCTTCCCATGCGGCCGGTACGGAGATGAGCGGTGACGATCTTATCCAGGAAATCAACCGGGTCTTCACAACGCTGAAAAAACTGGAGACCGAAGGCGGAGCAGTGGCAGAGGGCGCAGCAGCGCCGGGCGCACCCGCCATGTCGGTCAAGAAGGCATTCCAGAACGATCAGATCTGCTGCCTGATCTGCGGCAAAACCGGGTTCAAGACCCTGACTCGTCACCTTAAACAGGCTCACGAGATAAAACCGGGCCAGTACCGCAAACAGTTCAATATCCCCGCGGGCCAGTCCCTGACCGCCAAGAACTATTCCGAGGCCCGCCGCAAAGCTGCCAACGAAAACAATCTGGCGGCCAACCTGGAAAAGGCGCGTGCCGTGCGCGCCGCCAAAAAAGACACCGCAAAACCGCAGAAAGCTAAAGCCGCCGCCAAACCGGTAAAAGCGGCCAAGACCGTTAAAACCGTCAAGGCGAAAACCGCTAAGGCCAAAGCGTAACCATTTATGCCCATTGCTACAACAAAAAAACCGCTGAAAGGCGGTTTTTTTGTTTCTGCTCTTGTTTACCCCATGCCATTCTCAGCGATGCTGCGCCTCGCCGGCAGAACGGAGCCTCGACAAGCCCCGTGAAAGTGATGCAAACTCATCCATGGAAAGGGTCTCCCCGCGGCGCTTCCCATCGATGTCGCACTGTTCCAGAAGCCCTCCCAATTCATCTGCCGGGGCAAGTTCCGCAGCCTTCAAACAGTTTGCCAGGGTCTTGCGGCGCATGGCAAACGCCCCCTTGACCACCTTTCGGTAAACAGCCTCATCGCCGACCTCCACCCGGGGCCTCATAAGCGGCACAAAGCTCATCACAGCCGATTCCACCTTGGGACGGGGATGAAAACAGGTCGGCGGGACAATGAACTCCCGGCGAATATCGAACCAAAGACCCAACAAAAGCGTCGTCACGCCGTAATCTGAACAATCCGGCAAGGCAACCAGCCTTTCGCCGACCTCGCGCTGCAGCATCAGCACCAGCCGCGAGAAAAGGCGGCGCAATTCCAGAAGGCGGAATAAAATCGGTGTGGAAATATTATAAGGAAGATTGGCCACCACCTTCCAGACCGCCGGTTCCTCGCCCAGCACCGCGGCCAAGTCAAGCGCCAGGATGTCGCCATCGATCACCGTGACCTGGGCACGTGCGGCGTAGCGGTCTTTCAGGTCCGACGCCAGGGCGTGGTCGAACTCTACGAGCGTCAGCCTGCGGGCGCGCTGTATTAGTAGATCGCTCAGCGCTCCACGGCCGGGGCCGATCTCGAGTATGCTATCCTCCGGGTTCAACTCGGCTGCGCGAATAATCTTGGCTATGATGTTAGCGTCAACGAGAAAATTCTGGCCGAGAGCCTTGAGCGGGCGACGCAAAGCTGTCATGGAAACTGTTCCTTTATTCGGTCCATCTCCCAGGTAGCGGTGACGTCAAGGGACAGGGGTGAGACATGGCCGTTGCACAGATAATAATTGCCGGCAACCGCCAGCATGGCGGCATTATCGCCGCACAGCGCGGGCGTAGGGATATGCAGTTCAACCCCGAGATCTGCCGCCATGAGGGTCATTCGGGCCCGCAGAGCCCTGTTGCAGGCTACCCCCCCCGCCACAACCAAACGTGCTACCCCGCTTTGCCGGAGAGCCGCCCCGGTCTTGGACGCCAGAACATCGCAGACCGCCTCCTGAAACGAGGCGCACAGATCGCTCGCCTCCCGGCTCGGTATGGTCATGGGATGCTTGGCGATCCATTGGTGCATGGCTGTCTTGAGGCCGCTGAAGCTGAAATTGAGGCTGCCGTCATTGAGCAGCGGGCGGGGCAGTCGCACCGCGCGGCAGTCCCCACCCCGCGCCAGGGCGTCGATGCGGGCGCCGCCCGGATATTCGAGCCCCATGATCTTGGCGGACTTGTCGAAGGCCTCGCCGGCCGCGTCGTCTATGGTTCTGCCAAGGGTCGTGTAGCATCCGAAGCCCTCCACGAGATAGAGATGGGTATGGCCGCCCGACACGACCAGCGCCAGAAAAGGGAACGCCACCGGCTGCTCCAAAAAGGTGGCAAAGATATGCCCTTCGATGTGATGCACGCCCACGAAGGGTATGTCTTGGACAAAGGCCATCGCCTTGGCGGCGGAAAGCCCCACCAGGAGCGCCCCGGCCAGGCCCGGCCCGCGAGTGACCGCCACTCCCCGGATATCCTTCATGGCCAGACCGGCCTCGCGCAAAGCCTGGCTCACCACCGGCGTAATCATCTCCAGATGCTTGCGCGAGGCGATCTCCGGCACAACGCCGCCATACTCGGCATGGATGGCGATCTGTGACGACACCACCGACGAGAGAGTCTCGCGGCCGCCGCGCACCACGGCAGCAGCAGTTTCATCACAGGATGTTTCAATGGCTAGTATCAGCACCTATCGTTCCCAGATCTCTTTTTTGTCTTTGCCCAGATAGGCCCGCTTGACCTCGGCATTCTCAGTCAACTCCGCAGCCGGCCCCTCCAGGATGATCTTGCCGGTCTCCAGCACATAGCCCCGGTCGGCAAGCTTCAGGGCGGCCTTGGCATTCTGCTCGACCAGCAGTATGGTGACGCCGTTCTCCCGGCGCAACCGCTCCAAAACCTTGAAGATCTCCTGCACCACCAGGGGAGCCAGCCCCATGGAAGGTTCGTCGAGCAACAGCAGTTTGGGATTTGCCATCAAGGCCCGGCCGATGGCCAGCATCTGCTGTTCGCCGCCCGACATGGTTCCGGCCAGTTGCCGGCGCCGCTCCTCCAGCCGGGGGAACAGGGTGAAGACCTGCGCCATATCCGCGCGGATGGCGGACTTCTCCTCGCGGCTGCGGTAACGCAGGTAGGCGCCCAATTCCAGGTTGTCCTCAACCGAAAGCGGTTTGAACACCTGGCGCCCCTCGGGCACCTGGGAGATGCCGTATTGTACGATCCTGTCCGGCGTCAAGGTTGTAACCGGTTCCTTACGAAACAGCACCTCCCCGCCGCCAGCCGGTGTCACTCCGGAGATGGTATTGAGGATCGTGGTCTTGCCGGCGCCGTTGGCGCCGATCAGGGTAACGATCTCACCTTCTCCCAGGTGCAGGGAAACATTCTTCAGGGCATGGACCTTGCCGTAGTAGGTATTTATATTCTTAAGTCGCAACATGATGTTTAAGAAATCACCTCACCTGGAAACATGATTTTTTCGCAAGGTCACGTTGCATCAATGGATGCCGGGAAAAAGCGTGTTTCCCTATTCATCACCGAGATAAGCTGCAATTACATCCGAATTCTCCTGGATCTCCCGCGGCGTCCCCTCAGCCAGCTTCTTGCCGAGGTTGAGGACCACGATCCGGTCGCACACTTCCATCACCAGTTCCATGTCATGCTCCACCAACACCACGGTGACGCCCATCTGGCGGATCTTTCCGATCAAGTGCGCCAAGCCGATGGTCTCATGGCTGTTGAGGCCGGCGGCCGGTTCGTCCATCAGGATGATGCGGGGCTCCACGGCCAGGGCTCGCGCAATCTCTAAGAGCCGCCCCTTGCCAAAGGAGAGATTTCCGGCTGCGACGTCCGCCAGTTCGCTGATGTTCGTAAACTCGAGCCATTTCATGGCTGTTTCCCGGATGCTCCGCTCTTCGGCAATACTCCAGGGCATCTTCAGGGAACAGGCCAGCAACCCGCTGGAACTTTTGGTATGGAGTCCGACCATGACGTTTTCCAGCACGCTCATGGTGCCGAACAGTTCGATGTTCTGGAACGTCCGCACCATGCCCAGGCGTGCCAGCCGCTCAGGCGGAAGCCCCGTGATGTCCCTGTCCTCCAGCGTGACCCTGCCGGATGTCCGGCTGTAGATGCCGGTAATGATGTTGAACAGTGTCGTCTTCCCTGCGCCGTTGGGACCGATGACGCCGGTAATCGAGCCTTGCCCGATGGTAAAGGAAACCTCCTCCAGGGCTATGACGCCGCCGAATATGCGGGTGATGCCGGAGACCTCAAGCATTGCCGGCGCCCTCCCGTAGCCTGGCTATTCTCCTGAAAAGATCGGGTATACCCCGCACCAGACCGCCCGGCATGAACATGACCATGACCATCAACAGGCCGCCGTAGATGACGATATCGTAGTCCTGCGCGCCCCGCAGGAGTTCGGGCAACAGCGTCAGAAGCGCCGCTCCCAGAAACGAGCCGTAGACGCTGCCCAGACCGCCTATCACCACCATGGTAAGCAGCTCCACCGAAAAATTGAAGCCAAACGAACTGGGGGAGACAAAGGTCATGGTATGGGCGTACAGGCTGCCGGCCAGGGAGGATATTACCGCAGACCGGGCAAAAACCTGTACCTTGAGCAGCCGGGCATTGACCCCCATGACCCGCGCCGCCACCTCGGAGTCGTGAACCGCGCGCAGGGCACGGCCCACACGCGAACCGGCCAGGTTGACGGAAAACAGCACCACCGCCAGGGCAAACGTCCAGACCAGATAGTAGTTCTTGATGTCGTTGTCGAATACAAGAGAACCGACGGCCAGGTTGGGGATACCCGAAAGGCCCGAGGGGCCGCCGGTAAGATCGACGGTCTCGTTGAAAACAATATAGATGATGATGCCCAGGCCGAGGGTGGCCATGGCAAGGTAATGCCCCTTTAGCTTGAGGATCGGGAAACCGATCAGTCCGGCGAGTATGCCGACCGCGAGCGCCGCCAGCGGCATGGCAAGCCAGGGATTCCAACCGCAGGTGGCGGTCAGGATTCCCGAAAGATAGGCCCCCATACCGAAAAATCCCGCGTGACCGAGGGATATCTTGCCAGCATACCCCAACAGAAGATTGAGCGCCACCGCCAGCATGGTGTTGATGCCGACGAACACCAGCACGTTCATCAGGTAGCCGCCCTTGAAGGCCAGCGGAGCAACAAAAACCAGAACGGCAAAGAGCAGAAATTTGAACGACTCATGTTTCATGCCGTCACACCCGCTCCGATTCGGCCTTGCCGAACAATCCCTGGGGCCGGATGAACAGGATCAGCAGCAGGATGATGAAGGCGATGGCATCCTTGTAGCCGGAGGAGATGAGACCCGCTCCCAACGATTCGAGGACCCCCAGGATCAGCCCTCCCACCACGGTGGCCATACCACTGCTCATCCCGCCGATGATGGCGGCGCAAAAGCCCTTCAACCCCAGCATAACCCCCACATCATACGCGGTCATGGTCAGCGGGGCCACGATGATGCCAGCCAACGATCCCAGGACCGAGCTGATGACGAAGGAGAAGAGCACCATGCGGCGCACGTCGATGCCCACAAGGCCGGCAGCGCGCCGGTTGTACGAGCAGGCCCGCATGGCCTTGCCGCTGATGGTGTGGTAGAAGAAAAACTTGTTGACGGCAATGATCAGGAAGGTGATGGCCAATATCCAGATATGTTGTGGCAAGATGGTCGCACCGGCGATGGAAATCGGTTCATCGCCCGAAAAGGGTGGAATCGCATGGGTATCCTTGCCCCACAGCAGCATGGCCAGACCGCGGATCAGGATGCTGCCCGCAATGGTGATGATAACCAGGTTGATGGGGGTCGGCTGGCGTAGCGGCCTGATGGCAAGACGCTCAAACAACAACCCTGCCAGGGCGGACATTGCCACAGCGCAGGGAATGGCAGCCCAGAGCGGCAGTTTCAGCACCTCAAGAAAGAACAGCGTCAGCATCCCTCCGAGCATGACGAATTCACCCTGGGCAAAATTGATGATGCCGGTGGCGTTGAAGATGATGGAGAAACCGATGCCTATCAGGGCGTAGATCGCTCCCGTTGACAGGCCGGAAAACGTATATTGAAGTATCTGATCGAGCTGCATTGTCTTCCGTTTCTTACATAGAAACTCCCTCACCTTCATGGGGAGGGAGAATCCTTTTCAAAAAATGGGAGGTGCTATTCGGGTTCCATCCGGAAACTACTTTACGATGGCCCAGCCCTTCTTCCTCACCTCCACCAACACGAAGGCGTCCTTGTTCAACCCGGCATGATCCTGGGCAGAATAGTTGAAGACCCCGCCGATTCCGGCAAATCCGTGGGTTTTTTCCAACTGTTCCCGAATCGTGGCACGTGAGTCTGCCCCGTGTTCGATGGCGCTTTTCAACAGCATGACCGCATCCCAGGCATGGCCGCCGAAATGGTCCCCCTCAGCCTGGTAATGCTGCTGGTAGTCCTTGACAAACGCCATCAGTGAACTCTTCTGGCGATCCGAACCGGGAAGCATATCCGCCACGATAACCTTCCCGGAAGGGAGCTTAATCCCTTCGGCAGCCTCGCCGGCCAGTTCGATGAACTTCTTGGAGGAAACGCCGTGGCTCATGAAGAGCGGCGTCTTGATGCCCAATTGTCGAACATTCTTGGCAATGACCGCCGGGCCGGGATTGGTGCCCCAGCAGATGATCGCCTGGGCCTGGGAACCCCTGATCTTGGTCAGTTGGGCGGTCATGTCCGTGTCCTTGGGACCATAGGTGTCGTCCGACACGATGGAGATGCCGTATTTTGCGGCCTGGGCCTTAAGCTGCTCGCGCCCCGACGCGCCGAAACCGTCGGAAACGGTCAGGATGGACACCTTGGACAGTTTATATCTTTGCAGGTATTCGTAGATCCTGCCGACCGCCAGCGTATCGTTCTGGGCGGTCTTGAAGACCCATTTTTTCACCGGTTCGGTAATCTTGATACCGGCCGCACACGAGATAAGCGGTACCTGCTCCCTCTCCGCCACCGGGATAACCGCCATGGATTCGCCGGTGGTGCTGGGGCCGATGATGGCCGTCACATGGTCGTCCTTGATCAGCTTGGTGGCGAGTTGTACCGCCTTGGTCTCATTGCCGGAGGTGTCGTAAACGACCAATTCCAGCTTGTGCCCCTTGACGCCGCCGGCCTTGTTGATTTCATCCACGACCATCTTGGCCGTGTTGCGTTCCGGCTCCCCAAGGAAGGCCGCCGGGCCGGTCACGGCAAACAGGCCGCCGATCTTGATCGGAGCTGCCGCGAACGCGGCGACCGCAGAAAACGTGGTAACAATTGCAATGAGAAACGGAACAAATCGAAGACCCATGACACCCTCAGTTCTTAAGTTTGTTGTGAGGTTACCCTACTTGACCAGCGACCAGTCGCCCTTCACGATCCTGACCATCTCGAAGGCCGATAGGTTAAGACCGTTGTGATCCTTGGGGGACATGGTAAAGACCCCGGAAATGCTGACCAGTTTATTGGCCTGCTCAATGCCGTTCCTGATCTGCTCCGCACTAGGGCCGGCCTTTTTCAGGGCGCCGGCAACCAGCAGGAAAGCGTCATAAGCGTAGCCGCCAAAGGTTGACGCCTCTACACCATAGTTGTTTTTATATGCCTGGTCGTACTCCCTGAGGAGCCTGACCTGGGGATCGTTTTGGGGCAGCATGGTTGAGATGGCAAGCTTGCCGGCCGGCAGCATGACCCCTTCGGCGGCGTCGGCACCGGCCAGTTCGATGTATTTCTTGGAGGCAACGCCGTGGCTCATGTAGAGCGGCGTCTTGATGCCGAGCTGTTTCACGTTTTTGGTGATGACCGCCGGACCGGGATTGGTGCCCCAGCAGATGATGGCGTCCGGTTTGATGCCGCGGATCTTGGTCAGTTGGGCGGTCATATCGGTGTCTTTGGGGCCATAGACCTCGTCGGCCACAATCCTGATCCCTTTCTGGGCAGCCAGCGTCTTGATCTGTTCGCGGCCGGAGGAACCGAAGCCGTCGGTCACCGTCAGAAGGGCGACGGTCTTCTGTTTCTGTTTTGCCATGTGATTGAGTATCTTCTCAGCTGCAACATGGTCGTTCGCCGGGGTCTTGAAAACCCATTTTTTGACCGGATCGGTGATCTTGATGCCTGCGGCACAGGATATCAACGGAATTTTCTCCTTTTCCGCCACCGGGATGACCGCCATGGATTCGCCGGTAGTGCTGGGGCCGATGATGACGGCGACCTTGTCATCCTTGATCAGCTTGGTCGCCAATTGGACCGCCTTGGTAGCGTCGCCGCCGGTGTCATAGATGACCGCCTCCAGCTTGATGCCGTTGACGCCTCCCTTGGCATTGGTCTCATTGACCAGCATCTCAAGGGTCTTCTTCTCCGGTTCCCCGAGGAAAGCAGCCGGCCCGGTCACGGCAAACAGCCCGCCGATCTTGACCGTTCCCGCGGCAAAGGCCGCCGTGGCGCAAAAAAGGCCGATACACGCAACACTGCACACTGCGATCAGTTTTCCCATTTTTCCCCCTTGTAATAAACCGAATGTATGAACAGCGATTACATGCTGTACAGGCGTTCGCCCGCCAGCACACTGAAATTATTGGCCTTAAGGGCATTGATGGCCTTGTCGGTCTCATCGAAACGGAAGATGATCACCGCATTGCCGCCACAACGTTCGACAAAGGCGTACATATACTCCACGTTGATCTGTTCCGTGTCCAGTGCCCGGAGTATGGCCCCCAGTCCGCCGGGCCGGTCGGGAACCTCAACAGCGACCACCTCGGTCTTGTTGACGGTGAACCCCTTTTCCTTGAGCACCCTGTTGGCCGTTTCCACGTCATTCACGATCAGGCGCAGGATACCAAAGTCCGAGGTATCGGCCAGTGACAGCGCCCGGATGTTGATGCCCCCCTCACCCAGGATACGGGTGATTTCGGCCAGACGTCCCGATTTGTTCTCGATGAAGATGGATATCTGTTCTACTTTCATTGTTGAACCTCCCTGAGGTCAAAAACCTGGCTTCTGCCACAGAGCCACAGAGACACGGAGAACTTCAAAACCAATCGGGAAAAAGGCACCTGGAGGTGTAACCAAAAATGTTTCAGTTTTTCTCCTGCTTTTCCTCTGTGTCTCTGTGGCTCTGTGGCAGATAGCGAATTTAGAGTTTACGATTGTCGATTACCCGTTTTGCCTTGCCTTCGCTGCGCTGGATGGTCCTGGGCTCCACCAGTTTGGCGGAGCAGGTGACCCCCAGCACATCCTTGATCTCCTTCTCGATCCGTTTCGAGAGTTGTTGCAGGACCTTGATCTCGTCGGAGAAGAGCCGTTCATCCACCTCCACATGCACCTCAAGGGTATCCAGGTTGTCCCTGCGATCGACGATCAGCAGATAATGGGGCTCAACCCCTTCGATGCCCACCAGGATCGATTCGATCTGGGAGGGGAAGACGTTGACCCCGCGGATGATCAGCATGTCGTCGGTACGGCCGCTCATGCGGCTGAGACGGGCGTGGGTCCGGCCGCAGACGCAGCGCTCGTAGGTGATGCTGGTAATGTCGCGGGTGCGGAAACGGATCAGGGGGATTCCCTGTTTGGTTATGGTGGTGATGACCAGTTCGCCGCGTTCGCCATGGGGCAGACGCCGGCCGGTTTCGGGATCGATGATCTCGGGGATGAAGTGGTCCTCCCAGATATGCAGCCCTTTTTTCGCCTCGATGCACTCGATGCCCACACCCGGCCCCATGATCTCGGACAGGCCGTAGATGTCGATGGCTGCCAGGTTCAGCTTTTCCTCGATTTCACCCCGCATGGCCTCGGACCAGGGTTCGGCCCCGAAGATACCGACCCGCAGCTTGAGTTTTTTGAAATCGACCCCCTCCACCCTCGCCTCCTCGGCCATGAAGAGAGAGTAGGACGGGGTACAGGTCAATACCGTGGAGCCGAAATCCTGCATGATCATGATCTGGCGCTTGGTATTGCCGCCAGAAATGGGGATGACCGATGCCCCCAGCCGTTCGGCGCCGTAATGGGCTCCCAGTCCGCCGGTAAAAAGCCCGTAACCGTAGGCGTTATGGATGATATCCCCTCGGTGGGCGCCAGCCGCGACAAAAGAGCGGGCCATCAACTCACTCCAGGAATCGATGTCCCCGTGGGTGTAGCCGACCACGGTCGGTTTGCCGGTGGTACCGGACGAGGCGTGGATACGGACGATCTCCTCCAGGGGAACGGCAAACAGGCCGTAAGGGTAGGAGTCGCGCATGTCCTGCTTGGTGGTGAAGGGAAGCCGTTGCAGGTCGTCCAGGCCGCGCACGTCGGCGGGCTTAAGCCCGGCCTTGTCGAATGCAGCCTTATAAAAGGGGACATTGGCATACACCCTCTCCACCACGACCTGAAGCCGTTTGAGCTGCAGCGCCTCAAGCGCCGGACGGGGCAGGGTTTCGAACTCTTCGTTAAAATACATGCGTCGTTACCTCTTCAGATGTATATGCGTAGCGAAACTCTCCTGGCTGTAGCCGTCCACGACCACGTCCAGATGGCCGTCGTTGGGACAGAAGATCAGGCCGTGTATCGGCACGTCCCTGGGGATCAGCGGATTGTGGCGGATGATCTTGACCGACCGTTCCACGTTCTCGACCGGATGGGCGAAGATCCCCAGCCACTGTTTCAGGTCTGGCACGTGGATATCGATGACATCCGGAGAGATGCCGCGATTGACCATGTCGCGCTTGACCGATTCGGCATCCAACTCGGCCATGCCGCAATCCCGGTGGCCAATGACGAAGATCTCCTCGACTCCCAGCATGAAGATGCCGGCTACCAGACTGCGGATGACCGCGCCAGCCATGGGGTCCACGATGATGTTGCCGGCGTTCTTGATCACTTTGGCATCGCCGCGCGAAAGGCCCATGGCCGGCTCAAGAAAATCGACCAGCCGGGTGTCCATGCAGGTGAAGATGGCCAACTGTTTTTTGGGCGACTTGGGGAGCGGCGGGAAGGCGTTCGGTTTTGTAAAGCGCCGGTTGGCCGCGATGATCGATTCCAGTTGGGTCATGGTTTATTCCACTCAGAGGACCGGCCCAGCAGAAATGCCGTCTTGTTCACTTCCAGCGCCTTTTTCGGCACCATCTTTTCCAAGGCTTGCAGCCAGAATTGTTCGTCGATATCCAGTCGCCGGGATACCGCCCCCAAAAGCACTGTATTGGCGGCCCGGGTATTTCCCGCCTCGCTCGCCAGCTTCTGGCCGTCCAGCAGCAGGAAGTCGGGAAAGCGCTCCTTGATCCGTTCCGCCAACCCCTCCGGATAGGTATCCTGTCCCATCAGTACCGACGGCGGCGCGATGCGCAGATCATTGGCCACCACAGCCCCTCCCTGCTTGAGCAGCGGCAGGGAACGATAGGTTTCCATCAACTCGAAACCGAACAGGATATCCCCCTCCCCTTCCGGCACAATGGGCGAAAAGACCTCCGTACCGTAGCGCACATGGGAAACCACGCTGCCGCCACGCTGGGACATGCCGTGGATCTCGCTCTTCTTCACATCGAAACCGGCCAGCAGAACGGCCTCGGAAAGGATCTCCGCAGCCAGCAGGATACCCTGGCCGCCGACGCCGACCAGCAGGATGTTCGTTACCCGGTTACTCATCTGGCCCTCCCGATCGCCTCGAACTTGCACAACTGCCGGCAGACGTCACAGCCGGTGCAGAGCAGCGGGTCGATAAATGCCTTGCCTTTTTTTCCACCGTCTCCGGCCGGACGCCATTCGATGGCCGGGCAGCCGATCTTGAGGCAGGCGCGGCAGCCGGTACATTTCTCGACCTCCACCATGTAGACCGGCCCCTTTTGGAAGACCCCTTCGCGCTTGACCAGGACGCAGGGTTTGTCGGTGATGACCACCGAGGTTTCAGGGCGTTCCATTTCTTCCCGGAGCACGTTTTTGGTCTGCTCCAGGTCAAAGGGGTTGATCACCCGGATATGCCTGACCCCCAGCGACTTGCAGAGCAGGGGGAAATCTATTCGGTGCGACGGGGCATCCATCAGGGTGAAGCCGGAGGCCGGGTTGTCCTGGCGGCCGGTCATGGCGGTAATGCGGTTGTCCAGGATCACGACCGTTGCGGGAGAATTATTGTAGACCATGTCCATCAGGCCGTTGATGCCGGTATGCAGGAAGGTGGAATCGCCGATCACGGCCACCACCTTCTTTTTTTCCTCGTCGGAAACCACCTTGCTTACGCCGGTGGCCATACCGATGGAGGCTCCCATGCAGATGCAGGTATCCATGGCCGAGAGCGGCGGCATGAACCCCAGGGTGTAGCAACCGATATCGCCGGTGACATAGGCCTTGAGTTGATTGAGGGCAAAGAAAACGCCGCGGTGAGGGCAGCCGGGGCACATGTTGGGAGGGCGGCCGGGGAGTTTTTCCCCAGGTGCGGTCGGGGGTTCCTGGAGGCCGAAGGCGGTGCGGAGACGGCCCGGCGTCAACTCGCCGCACAATGAGATCAACTCCTTGCCGGTCACGGCAATCCCCATGGCCATGACCTGCTCCTCGATAAAGGGGTCCAATTCCTCCACCACGTAGAGCTTGCCCACCTTGGCGGCAAATTCGCGGATCAATGCCCTGGGCAAGGGATGCACCATGCCCAGCTTGAGTGTCGATGCGCCGGGCATGGCCTCGCGCACATACTGGTAGCAGACGCCGGAGGTGATGATGCCGATGGAGGTATCGCGGAGTTCCGCGCGGTTGATCGCCATGGTGGCGCCAGCCTCAGAGAGTCCTTTGATGCGTTCCTCCACCAAAATGTGGCGGACGCGGGCGTTGCCCGGCAGCATCACCAGCTTGGCGGCATTCCTGACCAGCTTGGGCTCGGCCAGCCCGCTTACCCGCTCGCCCAGTGCAACAATGGACTTGCTGTGTGAGATGCGGGTGGTGGTGCGCAGCATGACCGGCGTATCGTACTGTTCGGAGAGTTCAAAGGCCAGCCGGGTGAACTCCTTGCATTCCTGGGAGTCGGAAGGCTCCAGCATCGGCACCTTGACGAACTTGGCGTAGTTGCGGTTGTCCTGCTCGTTCTGGGAGGAGTGCATCTCCGGGTCATCG
>JBEKFJ010000030.1:0-8765 GCA_050013355.1 Oryzomonas sp. | reverse complement strand
ACGCCGGTATAGGAAAGGGTGAAGAGCGGGTCGGCCGCCACGTTGACGCCGACATGCTTCATGGTGCACAGGGCGCGGCCGCCGCCTAAGGAAGCACCGATGGCGACCTCCAGGGCCACCTTCTCGTTGGGAGCCCAGGATGAATCGATTTCCTTATAGTTGACGGTGTTTTCTAGTATCTCGGTGGAGGGGGTGCCGGGATAGGCACAGGCCACACGGCAACCCGCCTCATAGGCGCCGCGGGCGATGGCCTCGTTGCCGGACAGGATTTCTTTCTTCATCTGGTTTCCTTGGAGGTAGTTATTTTGGTAAAGCCACATAGTTTCCATCCGGAAACTCCGGATGAGAAACTATTGGTTTCCGATTCGGAAAGTAGGGCTTTTTTGTCCAGGCCAGGAAATCAAGGGATTGCGCGGAGGCGTACATCGGTACGTCGCACAAGCAAGCCTGAAGATTGACGCCGCCTGGGCGGAAAAGAACTCTTTCCGGACGGAAACCACATAGGGTTAAGAACTATACTAAAAGAGGGGTGGGAATGCAATTTGTTTGCAACCAGCAGCATTGAGAAAGGAAGATAAACGATCGGCTCACGAACCGCCAATACCGCCGGAGACGATCAGCCCCTCCAACAGCCCGTAGTCAC
This sequence comes from Oryzomonas sp., assembly GCA_050013355.1. Taxonomy (GTDB): domain Bacteria; phylum Desulfobacterota; class Desulfuromonadia; order Geobacterales; family Pseudopelobacteraceae; genus Oryzomonas. The sequence goes on along the minus strand of JBEKFJ010000030.1, from coordinate 8,122 downwards.
TCACCTTCAGGGTATGGAACCCGAACCGGTCCATGGTGTGCAGGGTGATGAGAATCCCGGCAATGATCAGGTCTTCCCTTCCCTTTTCCAGGCCGGGGACCTTCAGCCTCTCCTCATGGGTCATGGGCAGGAGTCGTTCATAGATGGTCTCGATCTGCTGCCGGGAAATGGTGGTATTGTTTACCTTGCGATAGTCATAATCCTTCATTTCCATGGCAATGGCAGCGAGGGTGGTGGCGGTGCCGGCGGTGCCGATCAGGGTCGCTCCGGACGCCGGCCTGCCCTGCGCAGTTGCCATCTCCTGCACGAGCAGGTCGAGTTCCCTGCCGATCTTTTCCGAGACCGCCTCGGGCGTCACCTTGCCTTCGGTCAGCCTGACCACCCCGAGCGGCAGGCTGCGGACGAACTGAGCCCGGCCGTCCCGCGCAAGTGTATATTCGGTGCTGCCACCGCCGACATCAAAAACCAGGAGTTCCTTCTCTTGGCGGTCAAGCCCCGCCAAAACGCCGGCCAGAGTCAATTCACCTTCCCGTATGCCGTCGATGACCATGAGTTCGATACCGGTCTTGCAACGGATCGACTCCACGAACGCCGGTCCGTTGGCAGCATCCCGCACGGCGCTGGTGGCAACGGCACGGACCTGGGAGACGTCCAGAGAGCGGATGATGCCGGCAAAACGTTGCAGGCAGCTCAGACCGCGCTGTTGGGCGTCTCCGGAGAGCCCTTCTTCCCGGCTGAAGCCACCGCCCATGCGGACTATCTCCCGCTCAAGGCGGACATGTTCAAAACCGCCTTCCCGGAGCTCGGCCACGAGCAGACGGGCGGTGTTGGTACCGAAATCAATGGCCGCAACTCTTGAAGGTTGTTGAAAAACAGTCATCTCGCCGCCGTCCTCGAATGCCCTTTCGTGCGGCGTAACGCTGCTACGCCTCCTCAGGGCATTCTGCGGGTGCGACGATCTGACTGTTTTTGAACAACCTAGATTATTCAGCGGACTGCCAGGACCGGTCACCGCTTTCTCCCCTGGGAGGCGATGGTGTTCCAGCACAACGCGGCAATCCCCTCAAAGTCCGACGACATCTCGTTGAACAGTTTAGCTGCCCGCGGCGGACAGACGCCGTTGCTCATCCGTTGGAAATGGTTCTGCCGTCCCGTCTCAAAGACGCAGCGCGCCTCTGTTTTGGAAGCGGACAGATCAAATCCCTCCCGGATAAAACCGTGCCTGATCATATGTTCGGTATCGCTGATAGCGCCTGCCACGACCTGGGCAAGACGCTTCAGGTCATCCATCGCATCCTCGGAAAAAATAACGCCGGCCTCTTTTTTGGTCACAATGCCTTTCAGGATGTTCTCACAGCGGTCGCCGATGTGCTCCAGGTCGCTGACCGCCTGGAAAAGACCGGGGATATCGTAGCTGATTTCAGGGCTGTTCGCTGTCCGGGCCAGGGCTGCAAGAAAGGTGGTGATCTCGTGATTGAGCGAATCGAGCACCTGTTCGTGCTGCCGAATGGTATCCGCCCTACGGGCGTCAAAATCGAAAAGGATTTCGTGAATATCGGCGTACATGAATACCGTCACCGACATCATGCGGACAATCTCCTTGCGGACCTGTTCCAGGGCAAGGGGCGGGGTATTTAGAATGCGCTCGTCGAGGTAGCCGGCGCAGGGCTGCGATGGAATCTTTCCGTTGCCGGTGATTGCGGATGAACCGCCAAGCATGCGGGCCAACGGGGCGCTAATGGCAATCAGAATACACGCCACCAGCAGGCTGGAGACCGTGTGCACCCATGCCAACTGGCAGAAGAGCGGCTGGCCGGCGGTGCAGGCCCCGGACCATTCTGCAAAGGGCAGGCGCTGGGCCGCCTCCAACATGAGCGAGGCCAGGGGAACGAGCATCAGTGCCACTGCGAAGGCGAAAAACAGGTACGTCGTGGCGACCCTTCGGGTCACGGAATTGCCGCCGACCGAGGCCAGCGCTCCCATCGCCGCCACCCCGACCAGTCCTCCCAACACCATGCGGGAGGCGGTTACCGGATCGATCTGATATCCCGACGACAGCGAGGCTATGACAGTGACCGAAGAACGGGCCGACTGGACAAGAAACGATACCAGTGCCCCGAAAAGGGTTGCCAGGATCGGCTGATGAAAAAACAGTTCGTTGAATGTGGTGTAGAAGGGGTGATGATCAAAGGGGCGATAGCTCCCCTCCAGGAGGGTCAACCCCAGGAAAAGCAGGCCAATGCCAAGGAGAAGGTCGCCGGCGTTGGCATACCGGCGTTTGCGGGCGAAGAATTTGAGTACGACGCCGGAAAAGATGAGCGGAGTTGAGATTAGGCTGTAGGGGATGATGTGGATGTGCAACGGCAGTGATGCGCCGATGAGTACCCCGCCCAAAACGCTCAGCGCCTGAAAGGTATTCAGAACACCGCCGTTGACGAGGCCGATGGTAAAGATAACCGCCGCGCTGCCGGAATTGACCGCCAAGGCGGCGGCCATGCCGAAAAGCATGGAATAGAGTCGGTTCGAGGTAAGAGTGGTAAAGACGTCCCTGATGCGAGCATCAGCCACGGTCCGGATGCCGTCCGACATGAGACGCATACCGAGCAAAAACAGGCCGATGCCACCCAAAGCGCCCTCAATCAGACTGAGAGGCATTGTCGGTACTGCTCCATGATCCTTAATTATGGGGAAAACCTGCCCAAACAGCAGCACGTCCCGCTACTAATCGTTTTCCTCATTGCGTGGATGCCGCACAGTCTGAGTATAATAATATCAGACTGTTGTCTTTGGACTATATCAGACCCCCCAAAAAAAGCCCAGCTAATTGTTCCGCCGTCTCGTCTACGGCCGCGGACGGAATATTGGGAACCGGATGGAAACAATCTAATCAGGTTATAGAATGGATATGCGATCATCAGGGAGAGGGATTATAGTGACGTGAACGTTCAGTCAAAAACCAAAGCCCCCCCTCACCCTGGAATGCGAGGGGGTTTCATGACAGTGCGTCTCATCGGCAAGGCACCATGAAGCTCGATATGGAGAGGTGTTCCGGCCTAGCCGAGCACTCGTTCCTTCAGTTCCTTGCCGACCTTGAAGAAGGGAAGCTTTTTTGGGCTGACGGTGATCTGCTCGCCTGTTTTGGGATTCCTTCCGGTATAGGTGCCGTAATCCTTGATAACAAAGCTGCCGAGGCCGCGAATCTCGATGCGCTCGCCTTCCACCATGGCGTCGGTCATTGAGTTGAAGATGAGATTTACTATCTCTTCAGCCCGCTTGTTCGAGATGTCCTTCCTGATCGCCAACTGCTCAATAAGCTCTGATTTGTTCATGTTCGCTCGCACCTCCGGGTATGTGCCACTTCAGACCGTTGTAAGTAATGTTACGGCGAACTCAATGACTGCACCCCCCGAGATATCGCCGTACAATATATGCAGCGTCGTTGCTGCGACCGCATTGCACCAGGACCTCATGGAGCCTCTCGGCCGCGGCACGGGCCAAAGGAGTATTCAGAAGCCCGCTATACATATCGATTGCCTGTTCTGAATCACCTGCAAGCAGATGGACATCCGCCCGCAACAACCGTGATTGTTCCGCCAGTATCCCCGCCGACATCATGGCCTCAAGCTGCAGCCCGGCCTCATGAAGCCGTTGTCCCTCGACCAACATCAGGGCCAGCCCCAGATGGGCAAGCGAATTTGCGCCATTTGCCCCGATGGCATCACGAAGGCATGCCTCTGCCTCGTCGGCCTGGCCGAGCCGGAACAGGATCATCCCTTTTTCGTAGCAGTAGATGTCGCGGCTGGGACCGGTATACCAGTCCTCAAGCAACTCCAAGGCATCGTTATGCCGGTTCCCGCTTGCAGCCACATACATGGTTGCAAATTTCTCTCCCAAATTGGAATACCGTTCACACATTTCACGCGGAAGTTGTTGGATCAATAGATCATAATACTCCATCAGCGGCAAGGTAACTTCGCTAGATTCATCTGTTACACGATCATTCGGGGTGCAGGAACTGCACGAAGCGCATCCGCTTGCAGAGACCGTTTCCTTGACATCTTCCTCGTTTCCGCGGCAGAGCGCTGCCATCTCCTCCGCCTTTTCCCGTAGCTCGGCATCGTCAGTCAGCGATATTGCCAGTTCCAGGTGATCGAGCGCCTTGTCGTGCAGTCCCCTGCCCAGGGCGGATTCCGCTTCGCCGATGTTCAGTTCGGCCAAGGCGTGATTGGCGTTTTTGATCCGCTTTTCGCAGGCCGCCAGCAGATCCTCCCCGCCGTGTGCGCCGTTTGAACCCGAAAGGAGTCGCCGGGCTTCCTCGTAGGCGCATCGAGCCTCATAAAAGTTGCGTTCCTCCAGGAGCCGGTCGCCACGCGCCAGCAGGTCGGCAGGATTCTTCGAAAAAAGCTTTTTCAGGATATTCACGTCAGCGCCTCCGGTTGTCCTGTGTTAAGGAGGCTTGCAATTGCTAGCCTCCTAAGCAGGGTAACACTCTCCAAATGAAAAGTCTGGGGAAACATATCGAGCGGCACGCTCTCAGCCACATGGTAGCCATGCCCGGCCAGCAGGCCGCAATCCCGGGCCAGGGTGCTTGAATCGCAGGATATGTAGATGATCCTGTCCGGGTTCAGACGGCAGAGTCCCGGTATGGCGTCCGCCGCACCCGTGCGGGGCGGGTCAAGGATGATCGTATCGAAACGGCGCCCCGCCGCGACAAGCCGGGCGACCCCCCCGACGGCATCGGCGCAGACAAATTCCGCATTGGATACACCGTTCAGACGGCAGTTATCATGGGCTGCCGAGATGGAATCCCCGTATCCCTCCAACCCGGTCACGCTTGCCACGCTTTGTGCCAGGGGCAAGGAAAAATTGCCGTTGCCGCAGTACAGGTCAAGCAGGTGTTCATGGCCGCCAAACGCCGCCATGCGCCGGATGAGCTCCAAAATGGCCAGATTCTGGGCGCTGTTTACCTGGGAAAACCCTCCCGGCCGGAAGGTGAGCGTGACCGGCGGGGAGCCGGGAGCGGCGGCCGGCATGGGGTAGGCTAGATAGCCGTCTCCGCAGAGCTTCTGCAAGGTGGATTTGCGGCCGGTCTGCAGGAATATGCCGCTCAGGGGGGCCAGTTCTGAAAAACGTTCCCGGAAAAAACGGGCGACGACATCATGGTTGTTACCGATGTAATTGATCGTCGCGACCGCTTCCCGTGCACCGCACTCGATGTTGATCTGTGTGATGGCGCCCGGTTCGGGAAACGATGCCAGGACGCTCCGCAGGCTGGACAGTGCCCCGTTGATGGCCGGCAGGGCAATCGGGCACCCCTGGGCCGCGTCCTCCACAAAGTGAGTGCCGTTACGGAAAAAACCGATCTGCAGCCCGGCTGCCCCGGCATGCAGCTTGAACTGAACCCGGTTGCGATAGCCGTATTCCTGTGGCGAGGCTATGGCCTCCCCTACCCGCTCGCCCTCCACCCGTGCACCGCGCCACAAGGTCTCGGCATGGATGTTCCGCTTTGCCGCAAGCTGGTGGGAATAGGCGATATGCTGCCAGTTACAGCCGCCGCACATGCCGAACAACGGGCAGGGAGGAGCAACCCGCACGGGCGAGGGGGTGATAAGCCCAATGATCCGGGCCGTCAGGTACGAGCGTTTCTCAGAGGTGACGGCCAGACGGACCTCATCGCCGGGACAACTCAGGGGGACAAAACATACTTTGCCGTTGATGCGGCAGACGCCGTTGCCGCCAAAGGCAAGCTTGTCGATCTTCGCAACAGGTGACGACATGCGGGCTTACCGGCGCGCCGACGACTTCAGGCATCTGGCGTATTCGCTGCGCATGAAGCGTTCGGGAAAATCGGGACGTGAAAGGTAGGGAAGCACATTGGTAGCGAATGCCTCCAAGAGGCCCTGACGCGCGGCATTGATCCCGGACTCGGGCACCGCCATCTTTTCCAGGACCCGGTGAAAACGAATCCGCTCCCCCAGGAGCCGGCGCGCTGCCCGGTACTCTTCTGGACCGGTGAAGGGGGAGTCAGAGAGGGGAACAACGGCGCTGACCTCGATGCGCACATGGTAATAACCGCCGAAATAGTGGCGGGTCGCATCCCGGAGCCGGGCCGTTATCCCGCCTCCCAGGTCGTATTCCCTGATAACCTGTTCACTGACCATCATGATCCCTTTTCATTTCCCGCACCAATTCGACCAGTTTTCGCACCAGCAGATCCTCCAGCCTGGCCCCTTTTTCAGCCGAGGCCTTGCCGGGGTCGCCCCACACGCCGCCGGGCCAGTAGCGGCGTTTGTCGCGCACCAGGATGCCGTTCGGGAAGTTGGGGAACTCGCGGGGCGCGCGCCCCTTGACCAGATGGGGATGGGTGTGGAGGATGCGGGAGGTTTCTATCTCCCCGGCATGGGAGTCGCCCGGCGTTTCGATGATATCCCGCCCCTCTGCCTGGGCCAGGTCGAACTCGCTTAACACGGCCACGGTGATGTCGTCGAAACGGGCGATCAGCGCCTCGCCCGCATCCTGGAGCGCCATGCGGTGCGCACTGCCGGCATGCCCCGTCAAGGCGACAAAGCTGCGTAACCCCTGCCCGCGCAGAGCAATGACGATATCCCTGAACAGCGCCCCAAGGGTATGGGTCGAGATGGAGATGGTGCCGGGATGGCACGCCGTGGAGCGGCAATTGCCATATGGGACGGGCGGAGCCACGAACAGCGGCGTTATCCGGGAGGCCTTCTTGCAGACCTCGTAGGCCTCCAGGGTATCGGTGGAGAGCGGGAGGTGGCTGCCGTGCTCCTCCACCGAACCAAAGGGGATCAGGACGGTCCGGGTCAGGGCCAGGCCGGCCTCGAACTCGGTCATGGTCATCTCTTCAATGATCACAGCACCCCCAGCATTTTGTGCATCTGCGGGATCACCCGTACATCGGGGAGCAACGCAGCGGCGGTTTCCTGCAAGCGCAGGATCCTTTCGGCAGTGACGGCAACCCCGCCTGCGGCATTTGACAGGGGCTGAAGAAACAGGGGTGTCGAACGCTGTACCTCTGCCATGATGGCGCAGACCCGGCTGATCTCGTCCGATGGCGTATCCTGACCAATGACCACCTTGACCGAGACCTGCCGCTTTACGGCGACCTCCAGAAAACAGCGGTGTTCCTCCCAGAGCGCCGGATCGCAGCCTGCAGTGGAGGGGAGCTTCATATCCATGCTGATATGGTCGATGCTGTCGATGACCTGACCCAACTCGGCGTGCAGGGTGCCGTTGGTCTCCAGGTGGATCGGGAGTATACGGCGCAGTTCCGGCAGCCATTCTTGCAGCGTTTCGGCCTGGAGCAGCGGCTCCCCGCCGGTGACGCTGATAGAATGATGGGCGCCCGGCAGGCGGTTGTGCCACTCCGCAACCAGGGCAACGAGCCCGTCAACGCCGGGCGGTTGGGGAAGTGTATGCAAGGCCCCTGAGCCGGGTGCGGTCTCTACCCGGCAGGCAGCGCCTTTTTCATACACCGTGTCGCAATAGCGGCAATCCAGGTTGCACTCATCCAGGCGGATGAAGATCTGGCGCCGGCCGGCCAGAAACCCCTCCCCCTGGATCGAGGAGAAGATTTCGCTGATGCGGGCCGGATCACTCATAGTAGCAGGCAGAGGCGTTGTCCGACTCCCAGACGGTCACGGAATCGACCGTGATGACCTCGTTATTGAGGCGTTCGGAAAGCCGCTGGTACAGGTAGCGGGAGATATGCTCCGAGGAGGGGGATACATCGTGAAATGCGGGGTTTTCGTTTAAGTACTTATGGTCCAGTTCGTTGATGACAACGCCGGCTTCGCGCTTGAGTACCTTGAAGTCGATCCCCAGCCCGGCCTTGTCGAGTTCACTGGCAGTCACGGTCACCTCCACCTTCCAGTTGTGGCCGTGCAGATTCTCGCAATCCCCCTGGTAGTTGATCAGGTTGTGGGCTGCGGCAAAGCTCGTGCGGACAGTGAGTTTGTACATGAAATCGGGCTCCTGGATGCGGGATGGGATGCTTTAAAGATTCGTATGATACACAAAAACAGGGGCGACCACAAGGGGGGGTTGTTGGCGGTAGAGGAGAAAGGGACAGCACTCCAAACCGTTGGTCACAAGCGCGTTG
>JBEKFJ010000029.1:0-18770 GCA_050013355.1 Oryzomonas sp. | reverse complement strand
TGCGGAGGCGTAGCAGCGCTACGCCGCACAATTTCATTTGTGAAATTGGACCGCGAAGGCGCCCGAAGGGTGAGGCCGCAGGCCGAAGTCACAAAAGGGCTTTCGAGGACGGCGGCGAGATGACTGTTTTTCAACAACCTCCTAATAGTTTAGATATTCCTGCAGGGTCCTGACGCTCAATACCTGCTCTTTCAGGGTAAGGATGCCGTCCGCCGCAGCCTTGGCGCCGGCCACCGTGGTGTAATAGGCGATGCCTTGCATCAGCGATTCGCGGCGAATGGAAAAGGAATCGGCCACTGCCTGGGCTCCTTGGGTCGTATTGACCACCAGGCTGATCTCGCCGTTTTTAATGGCATCGACCACATGGGGGCGCCCTTCCATAACCTTGTTGATCCGTCGGACCGGAATCCCCCTTTCCTCCAGAAACGCGGCGGTGCCGCCGGTAGCAAGGATTCCGAAACCGTTTTTATACAACTTTTCTGCCGTGGTTACAACATGTTTCTTGTCGACGTCACGAACACTGATAAAGACATTGCCGGCCAGGGGCATCTTCACGTTGGCGCCGAGCTGCGATTTGGCAAAGGCTTCGGCAAAGGTATCGCCGATGCCCATCACCTCGCCGGTTGATTTCATCTCCGGTCCGAGGATCGTGTCCACACCGGGGAATTTGACAAAAGGGAAAACCGCTTCTTTGACCGATATATGCTTTGGCACGATGTCGCCGGAAATCCCCAGTTCCTTCAGGCTCTTACCGGCCATGACCCGGGCTGCTATCTTGGCCAGGGGGCGGCCTGTTGCCTTGGAAACAAAGGGCGCGGTGCGCGAAGCCCGAGGATTGACCTCCAGGATGTAGATATCCCCGTTCCTGATGGCGTACTGCACGTTCATGAGCCCCTTGACATTCAATTCCAGGGCCATCATGACGGTCTGGCGGCGAATCTCGGCCACGGTATCGGCCGAAATGGAGTACGGCGGCAGCGAACAGGCCGAATCTCCGGAATGGATACCGGCCTCCTCGATATGCTCCATAATGCCGCCCATCACCACTTCGCTGCCGTCGCAGAGGGCATCCACGTCGATCTCAATGGCCTCGTCCAGGAACTTGTCGATCAGGATGGGGTGCTCGGGCGAGACCAGAACGGCGGTGGTCATGTAGCGCTGCAGGTTCTCCGCGTTGTACACGATCTCCATGGCACGGCCGCCAAGCACGTAGGATGGGCGGACGACGACCGGATATCCGATACGGTCGGCCACCTTCTCGGCCTCTTCAAAGGAACGGGCCGTGCCGTTTTCCGGCTGGCGCAGCCCCAATTTGCGGAGCATCTCCTGGAACCGTTCCCGGTCCTCGGCCCGGTCGATGGCATCCGGCGAGGTGCCGATGATCGGCACGCCGGCCTTCTCGAGCGCCACCGCCAGCTTGAGCGGCGTCTGACCACCGAACTGCACGATCACGCCAGTCGGTTTTTCCTTGTCCACGATCTCCAGCACGTCCTCCAGGGTCAGCGGCTCGAAGTAGAGCCGATCCGAGGTGTCGTAATCGGTGGAGACCGTTTCCGGGTTGCAGTTGACCATGATGGTCTCGTAACCGTCCTCGGCCAGTGCAAAGACGCCGTGCACGCAACAGTAGTCGAACTCGATCCCCTGGCCGATACGGTTGGGCCCGCCCCCCAGGATCATGATCTTTTTGCGATCGGTCGGCTCGGCCTCGCACTCCTCCTCATAGGTCGAGTACATATAGGGGGTATAGGCCACAAACTCGGCAGCGCAGGTATCGACCCGCTTGTACACCGGGCGGACCCCCAGCGACCAGCGCAGATCGCGCAGTTCGTCTTCACCCATCTTCCAGAGCAGCGCCAGGAACTTGTCCGAAAACCCCATCTGCTTGGCTTCGCGGATGATCTGTTTCAGATCATCTTCACCCATGGCCTTCGGCTCAACCTTCCTGAGTCGGCCTTCCATCTCGATGATCTGGCGGATGTTATGCAGAAACCAGGGGTCAATGGCGGTGTGCTTATGAATCTCGGCCACGGTCATACCGCTGCGCAGGGCGTCGGCCACGTACCAGAGCCGCTCCCAGTTGGGGGTGCGCAGTTTCTCCACCAGGAGTTGCTGTTCCTTGACGGTCAGGGCCCGGCGGGTCTCGGCCGCCAGGTCGAAGAGACGCGACTCGAAACCGGAGGAACCGATCTCCAGGGAGCGGAGCGCCTTTTGAAACGACTCCTTGAAGGTGCGGCCGATGGCCATCACCTCGCCCACCGATTTCATCTGGGTGGTCAGTACGGCATCGGCGGCCGGAAACTTCTCAAAGGTGAAACGGGGTATTTTGGTGACCACGTAATCGATGCTCGGCTCGAAGCAGGCCGGCGTCTCGCGGGTTATGTCGTTGGTGATCTCGTCCAGGGTGTATCCCACGGCCAGCTTGGCGGCGATCTTGGCAATAGGGAAGCCGGTGGCCTTGGAGGCAAGGGCCGACGACCGCGAGACGCGCGGGTTCATCTCGATCACCACCAGACGGCCGTCTTGGGGATTGATGCCGAACTGGATGTTGGAGCCTCCCGTATCCACGCCAATCTCGCGGATGATCTTGAGGGCCGCGTCCCGCAGGATCTGGTATTCCTTGTCGGTCAGGGTCTGGGCCGGGGCAACCGTGATGGAGTCGCCGGTATGGACCCCCATGGGGTCGAAGTTCTCGATGGAGCAGATGATTACCACGTTGTCGGCCGTGTCACGCATCACCTCCAACTCGTATTCCTTCCAGCCGATGACCGATTCCTCCACCAGGATCTCGTTGGTCGGTGATGCATCGATGCCGGCCAGGGCCATCTTTTCATACTCTTCCATGTTGTAGGCGATGCCGCCTCCAGTGCCGCCCAAGGTGAACGACGGGCGGATAATAGCCGGAAACCCGACCGTCTTGACCACCTCCATGGCCTCCCGGTAGTTGTGGGCCAGTCCGGAGGCCGGAACGGTCAAACCGATCCTCTCCATCGCCTGTTTAAATAACGTCCGGTCCTCCGCCATCCTGATGGCCGGCAGCTTGGCTCCGATCAACTCCACGCCGAATTTGTCCAGGACCCCCGCTTCGGCCACCGCCACGGCGGTATTCAGCGCCGTCTGGCCGCCGAGCGTCGGCAGCACGGCATCGGGACGTTCCCTCTCGATGATCTTGGCCAGGATCTCGGGGGTTACCGGCTCGATGTAAGTACGGTCGGCAAAATCCGGGTCGGTCATGATGGTTGCCGGGTTGCTGTTCAACAGCACCACCTCGAACCCCTCCTCCTTCAAGGCCTTGCATGCCTGGGTGCCGGAGTAGTCGAATTCGCAGGCCTGGCCGATGACGATCGGACCGGCTCCGATGATAAGGATCTTCTTGATATCGGTACGTTTCGGCATTTATGCGTGACTCCTTCTTGTGATCAGCGGAAAATGAAAAAATACATCTGCCAACAGGCAGTTGAAAAATTCAGGTTGTTCAAAAATAGTCAGATCGTCGCACCCGCAGAAAGCCCTGAGGAGGCGTAGCAGCGCTACGCCGCACGAAAGGGCATTCGAGGACGGCGGCGAGATGACTGTTTTTCAACAACCTCCTACTCCTGCACCCAGCCGTTCTCCAGGCTAAACTCCTCCAGCGCATGCACCGCCTCGGCGTACTCATCATCGGTGATCTTGCGGTCCAGGGCAGGTGTATCCATGGCCTGATGGGCCGGAAAGTACTGGCGCATCAGTGAGATATGGGTTTCCGCCCCAAGATTTCCGGCGATCCAGGACAGGGTCTCCCGCGTTCCCGCCAACCCTTCCGGAAGGACAAGATGCCGGATAATCAGGCCCTTGACCGCAACACCATCATCGTCCAGTTCAAGGTGCCCCACCTGTCTCAACATCTCGCCGACAGCCGGACGGTTGTGGGTGCGATAGTCCGGAGCCGAGGAAAGGCGCTCTGCCGTCCCGTTGTCCACGTACTTCATATCCGGCAGAAAGACTGACACCACACCGTCCAGGAGTCTCAGGGCGTCAACATTCTCGTAGCCACTGGAATTCCAGACAACGGGCAGCCGGAATCCCAGGGGAATCGCCAGGTACAGCGCGGCAAGGATCTGGGGTAGGTAGTGGGTGGGGGTGACAAGGTTGATATTGTGCACCCCCTGCCGCTGGAGCCTGAGCATCCTGCCGGCCAGGACCTTGGTCGTTATCGTCTCGCCGTTCCCCATCTGGCTGATGGGGAAATTCTGGCAGAAGCGGCATTTCAGGCTGCACCCGGTCAGGAAGATCGTACCGGAGCCCCGGCTGCCGGAGATGGGAGGTTCCTCGCCGTTGTGGATATTGGCCGAAGCAATCGCCGGGTGCGCCCCGGCACCGCAGATCCCGCGCTCCCCCTCAAGGCGATTCACGCCGCAGTCATGGGGGCAGAGGTCGCAGGCAGCCAGACGGGCGTAGGCCGAGCGCACACGTCCCAGCAACTCGCCGGATTGATAGAGTGTCAAATAGTTCAATGTGTATTTCTTCGTTTCGGTTGCCGCTTTTACGCCAGCTCTGCGTAAGTCTTCGGGAGGTCCTTGTGCGGCGTAGCGCTGCTACGCCTCCGCGGCCTCCCTCGACAGCCTTGATCTGGCGCAAAAGCGGCAACCGTGCCTGCCTAGCGATACTTCTCCATTATTTCTACGAACCTTCCAAACAGATACTGCGAATCATGCGGCCCCGGCGATGCCTCGGGGTGATGCTGCACCGAGAAGATCGGCAGATTGCAGTGGCGGATCCCCTCCACGGTCTGGTCGTTCAGGTTCTCGTGCCCCAGGCAGGCCACTGGGCCCAGGGAATCGAGATCAACGGCAAAACCGTGATTTTGGGCCGTGATCTCGACCTTGCGGGTTGCCATGTCCATGACCGGCAGGTTGGAACCGTGGTTGCCAAAGGGGAGTTTGATGGTCCTGCCCCCCAGTGCCAATCCCAATAACTGGTGCCCGAGACAGATGCCGAAGATCGGCTTCTTGCCGATAAGCCTGCGGAGGTTTTCGATCACGGCGGTCAACGGCTCCGGGTCACCCGGGCCGTTGCTGAGGAAGATGCCGTCCGGATTCATGGCCAGCGCCTCTTCAGCCGGAAAACCGGCCGGCACCACGGTCACGTCGCAGCCGGCATCCACGAGGCAGCGCAGGATGTTGTACTTGATGCCGAAATCGAAGGCCACCACCTTGTATTTCAGAGTGGCGGGATCGACCGCGGCATATCCCTTTTGCAGGTCCCACAACCCCTGGGTCCAATGGTACGGCTTGTCGCAACTGACGCCGCTGGCCAGATCCAGGCCGGTCATGCTGGGGACGGCCCGGGCCTTTCCGACAAGGCTCTCCCGGTCGAAATCAACCGTGGATATGATCCCGTTCTGTGTGCCCTTATCCCGCAAATGCCGGGTCAGGGCGCGAGTGTCGAGCCCCTGGATGCCCACTACGCTGTTCTCCTTGAGATAGGCGTCCAGGCTCATGGTGGCCCGCCAGTTGGAGTAGAAGTCCATATATTCCTTGACGATGAAGCCCGAAAGGAACAGGCCGCGGCTCTCGACATCCTCGGGGTTGATGCCGGTGTTGCCGATCTGGGGGTAGGTCATGGTGACCATCTGGCCTTTATAGGAGGGATCGGTCAAAACCTCCTGGTAGCCGCACATGGAGGTATTGAAAACCACCTCTCCCGTGGCGTCGCCGCTGGCTCCGAATGACGTACCCTCGAAAATACGCCCATCGGCGAGCGCAAGGACTGCTTTCATACGTTGTGACTCCTTTTGATGAGACTCAATGACTCGCCCCCGGCACTCATTTCCGTGAAAAGGCCACCGCGCCGCCCAGGATGGTGCAGGTTGCCACCCCCTTCATCCGCCAGCCGCTGAAGGGTGTGTTACTGGACTTGCTGGCCAGTTTTTCCGTCTCCACCGTCCATTCAACGGACGGGTCGATCACGGTCACGTCGGCCACGTTTCCAATCTGGAGGCTCCCGCGAGTAATGCCAAGTATTTTTGAAGGGTTAATAGACATTTTTGCAACTAATTCATTAATAGTAAGGACGCCGTCCTCAACCAGCTTCAGAGAGAGCGGCAGCGATGTCTCCAGGCCGATGATGCCGTTCAAGGCCGCATTGAACTCCACATCTTTTTCATCCAGGTGGTGCGGCGCATGGTCGGTGGCAATACAGTCGATGGTGCCGTCCCTGAGACCTTCCTTGACGGCCGCCACATCATCGGCCTCTCGCAGCGGCGGGTTCATCTTGGCATTGGTATCGTAACCCCGGACCGCGTCATCGGTCAGGGTAAAATAATGGGGCGCCGTCTCGCAGGTAACCTTGACGCCGCGGGCCTTGGCCTCGCGGATGATGCGCACCGATCCCCGGGTGGAGACATGGGCGATATGGATCGGCGAATTGGTGTATTCGGACAGCATTACGTCGCGGGCCGTTGCGATATCCTCGGCAACCCGGGGAATCCCCTTCAGGCCGAGTTCCGTGGAGGTGAACCCCTCGTTCATGACCCCCTCCCCCACCAATGCCAGATCTTCGGCATGTGAGATGACCAGGATACCCATGCCACGGGCATATTCAAGGGCGCGGCGCATGAGTTCGGCATTGGCGACCGGTCTCCCGTCGTCCGAAACCGCAACGCAGCCGGCCTCTTTCAACTCGCCCATCTCGGCCATACGCTCGCCGCCCATGCCGTAGGTGATGCAGCCAACCGGAAAGACGTTGCAAAAGCCTTCGGACCTGGCCTTGTTGATGATATAGCTGGCCACGGCCTTGTTGTCGATGACAGGCTTGGTATTGGGCATGCAGGCAATGGAAGTGAAACCGCCCGCCGCCGCGGCCCTGGTGCCGCTGACGATATCCTCCTTGTACTCCAATCCCGGATCGCGCAGGTGCACGTGCATATCTACCAGCCCCGGCACCACGTACTTCCCGGCGGCATCGACGGTTTCCACGCCGGCCGGCGCCTTAAGGTTCTTGCCGATCTCCTTCACCAGCCCGGCCTCAACCAGCACATCCGCCACATCGTCGAAATTTTGGGAAGGATCGATCACCCGGCCGTTCTTTATCAAAAGATTCATATGGTCACCCCTAAATGATAGGTTTTATGAGTTTTCTTGAAGCGGTCGATTTTTCGTCAGATCAAGGCTGTCGAGGTATCGTGCGGAGGCATAGCAGCGCTATGCCGCACAAACGATGCCGAAGACTTACGCCGAGCTGGCGGAAAAGCGGCCGCTTCATCACTCCAGTTCGCCGCCGCACACGTGGTACAACATGGCCATCCTCACCGCCACGCCGTTCTCGACCTGCTTGAGGATGTGGGACTGGCTGCCGTCAACCACGTAGGAAGACATCTCCACGCCGCGGTTGATCGGGCCGGGGTGCATGACAATGGCGCCCGGCTTGGCCAGTTTGAGATTCTCCGGGTTGAGCCCGAAGTAGCGCGAGTATTCGCGGGCATTGGGCATAAGGGTCTTGCCCTGGCGTTCCTGCTGGATGCGCAGCATCATGACCACATCCGCATCCTGGATGGCTTCTTTCATGGTGGCGCACACCGTGACGCTGCCCAGCCTCTCGGCCGCCGGCGGCATCATGGTCGGCGGACCGGCCAGATAGACGTGGGACCCCATCTTGGTCAGTCCCTGGATATCGGAGCGGGCCACCCGGCTATGGGTTATGTCGCCCACGATGGCCACCTTGAGGCCGTCAAGTCGACCGAACGTATCCTTCATGGTCAAAAGGTCCAAAAGCCCTTGCGACGGATGTTCGTGGGCGCCGTCGCCGGCGTTGACGACCGAACAGGCCACCTTTTTTGCCAGATGGTAATGGGAACCGGAAACCGCATGGCGCATGACGATGATGTCCGGCTTCATGGACAGAAGGTTCAGGGCCGTATCCGCCAGGGTTTCTCCCTTGGTGGCCGAACTGGTGGAGGGGGAGATGTTGACGGTATCGGCGGAAAGCCGTTTGGCGGCAATTTCAAAGGACGTCCGCGTGCGGGTCGATGCCTCGTAAAACAGGTTGATGATGGTCTTGCCGCGCAGCGTGGGGACCTTCTTGATGGCGCGACTGTTGATCTCCCGCATGTTTTCGGCCGTCGCCAGGAGCAACTCGATGTCTTCCCTGGTCAGGTCTCTGAGCGCAATGATATTTCTGTGTTTGAACTCTGCCATGCCCCCCTCCTCTCCTATTTTTCAAGAACAACTTCAAGCGGTTGATTCTGCTCGTTGAATACAACCTGGACGTTTTCTTTCAGGCTGGTAGGCACGTTGCGTCCCACAAAATCGGCCCGGATCGGCAGTTCCCGGTGCCCCCGGTCGATCAGCACCGCCAGTTGGATGCATTCCGGCCTGCCGTGATCCATCAGCGCATCCATGGCGGCCCGGATGGTGCGGCCGGTAAAGAGCACATCATCCACCAGGACGACCCTTTTACCTTGCAGCGAAAAGCCGATCTCCGTCTTTCCCACCGGCAGATGGGGGGCGTGGCTCTTGATATCGTCCCGGTAGAGGGTGATGTCAACCGACCCCACCGGAACCGCACCCCCTTCAATCACCGCAATGGCTTTGGCAAGTTCTTCGGCCAGAAATGCGCCGCCTGAACGGATGCCGATCAGGACCACATCCCGTACCCCCTTGTTCCGCTCAAGGATCTCGTGGGAGATGCGGGTCAACGCCCGCTTGATTCCGCTTTCATCCAGCAGTACCGTCACATTTTCCGTCATGGTCGGCCACCTTTCCGTTAGGGCCTGTCAGGAAATAACTGTTACTATATATATTTCCTGGCAGGTCCTTCAACACAAAAAAAGAGCCTCACCACGCATGCGGCAAGGCCCTTCCCTATTATATGATTCGCGTCGGTCATCTTTGTAACCCTTGCCAACCTCTCGGGCTGGATTAAAAGGTAGTCGATATGTTGTGAGGTGAGACTAGCACTCCCCGCAGCCAAGGTCAAGCTAATTGATCGCCGGAACGATACCCCTTTCGCCAGGTTGTTGAAAATCTACTGCGGAGCTGGTCTGTGGCGTTGCCGCTCGCTCAAAGGCTCAGCGTACCGATGGGTACGCCTCGCCTCCTCGCTTGCTTGCGCCTTGCATACCAGCATCCTCGTGACTATTTTCAGCAACCTGTTAGATGTGAAGGATCATGCGTCGGCCTTCTTTCTCTTTTCCTTTTCCAGCGGCTCATCCAGCACCACCAGATAGCCGTCAGGATCGAAACACCACATCTCCTTGATGCCATAGGGCTTGATCTCAAGGGGGTAGAGGATCTCCAGGCCCTCTTCCTCAATTGCCTCGCTGATCTCCTCGATGTCAGTGACCCGAAAATGCAGCGTCATGCCGACGCCGCGCGGAAACATGCTGAAACGTGGCTCAAGCATCGGATGGGACCTGATGACGTCATCCTCTTCAACGAAGATCAGCGCCATGTCGTCCATGTCCATCACCAAGTGATCCGGAGCCCCTGGGGAGGTGAAGGAACGTTGCACCGGCAGCTCAAGTATGCCGGCGTAGAACGCCTCGGTCACCGTCAGTTGCGACACAACCAGTTGCATGGAGTGCCGCGCCCGGTGGATCTTCATTCCATCCCCTTGAATAGCATGCTTGCATAGCCGGAAAGGCGCGCAAGGCCGTTCGTATAGATCAGGATACCGACCAGTACCAGGAAAAGGCCGGTGCAGATCTCGAACACGCGGATAAACTTTTTAAATCGATTGAAAATAACCATGAATTGATGCATAGCCAGGGCGGAGAGGAAGAAGGGGATCCCCAATCCCAGGGAATACAGCAGCAGCAGGATGATGCCCTGCATGATGCTCCCCTCGGTGGCGGCTACCATCAGGATCGAGGCCAGGATCGGGCCGATGCAGGGGGTCCATCCGGCAGCAAAGGCAATGCCCACCAGAAAACTTCCCACGTAGCCGGCAGGTTTCTGGTGAAGCTGAACCCTTTTTTCCCCCATCAGGAAATGAAGCGGCACCAGCCCGGTCACATGGATGCCGAATAGGACGATCAGCCCCCCCCCGACCTTGCGCACCGCCCCGATATGCTCCTGGAGAAACGAGCCGACGAACGTGGCCGAGGCCCCCAGCAGCACAAAAACCACGGTGAAGGCTGCAATGAAAGCCAGCGAATGCAGCATGGCCTTCCGGCGGACGATGTGGGACGGATGTTCGGCCTGCAGATCGGCAAAGGAAAGGCCGGTGATATAGGTGATATAGGAGGGGATCAGCGGCAGGACACATGGCGACAGGAATGAAAGTAGACCGGCGATGAGCGCGCCCACGTATGTGACATGCTGTGAATGCACGGCAAGACTCCTATTTCGTTTTCATCCGGAAACGGCCCTTTTCCGCCATGGCGGCGTCAATCTTCGGGCTGCTTGTGACTTCGGCCGTTGGCCTCACCCTTCGGGCGCCTTCGCGGTCCAATTTAGCAAGCTAAATTGTGCGGCGTATTTCCTGGCCATGACGACAACGAGCAGAGCGAGTTGGACCGCGAAGGCGCTCCGAAGGAGGCGACCGTCAGGTCGAGTCAAAAATTGCTCGTTTTCGAATAGAAAACAAATGTTTCTCATCCGGAGTTTCCGGATGAAAACTATTTCGTCAACCCATCCAGGTACGACATGACATCGGGAGAATCCCATGCCATGGGGCCGATAACCTTTTTGAGCAGGATACCGCTCTTGTCGATGACAAAGGTCTCGGGCACGCCGGTTATTCCAAAGGCTTTGGCGGCGCGGTTATCCGGATCGGTATATGCTGGCAGGCTGAACCCGCTGGTCTTGAAGAACGACTCGATCGCCGGCTGGCCTCCCTCGTCGATAGAGACCGCCACCATCTGAAACGGCTTGCCGGCCATGGCGCTGTTAAGCTTCATCATGGAAGGGATCTCCTCGCGGCAGGGGGGACACCAGGTTGCCCAGAAGTTGAGGAGCACCACCTTACCCTTCAGGTCCGAAAGATTCAGGGGCTTGCCGTTCAGGGAGTTAACCGTGATCACCGGTGCCGGGCTATTTTCCTGAAGCGGTCCCTGTTGTACGTTGGCTGCTTCCTTTTTACTGCATGCCGTCAGCGCCACGATTGCGCACAAAAGAACAAGACAGAGAAACCGTTTCATCATACCTCCAAAGAATTCACAAAGTGGTAGTTTGATCGTTTCAGCGGCAACGGGTAACCACGTAGTCGGCAAGCTCCAGCAGGGCATCCTTGACCGGCGAGGATTCGAACGGACCGAGACGCTCCCGGCTTGCGGTAATGTAGCGCCGGGCAGTTTCAACGGTATACTCGATGCCGTCATATTGCCTCACCAGGCCTGAGACCTCACGAAACTCATCCAGCGACATCTCGTCCTTTTCCACTACCGCTTCAATAACAAAGCGTTCCGGAGCGGTACAGTGGCGCAGGGTATGGATCAGCGGCAAGGTAATCTTGCCCTCTTCCAGGTCATGGCCGATACATTTGCCGAACTCTTCTTCGGTAGCGGTGTAGTCAAGGAGGTCATCCATGAGCTGGAAGGCGATGCCCAAATCCATGCCGAAATCGGCCAGGGCCTTCTGCCGGTCGGCCGGAACGGCTCCCAGGATCGCTCCTGCCTCGCAGGCCGCCGACATGAGGATGGCGGTCTTGGCGCGCACGACACCGACATAACGCTCTTCCGTCAGGTCAAGTTCGCCGGTGCAGAGGAGTTGCATGACCTCTCCCTCGGCAATAACCGTCGTAGCGTCGGAGAGCACCCGAAGGATATCGAGGCTGCCAACGCCGACCATCAGGGAGAAGGACTTGGAAAAGAGAAAGTCGCCGACCAGCACCGAGGCCTCGTTGCCCCACAAGGTATTGGCCGAGGCGATGCCGCGGCGCAGGGTGGCGCTGTCAACCACATCGTCGTGCAACAGCGTGGCGGTATGAATGAATTCGATCACGCTTGCCAGCGGGACCGCCTTGTCCCCCCGGTAGCCGCACAGTCTTGCGGCGAGCAGCAACAGGGCCGGCCGGACGCGCTTACCGCCGCTGGAAAGCACGTATTCACCCACTTTGCGGATAAGGGGTACGTCGGATTCCAGGTCTTTGCGGAATTGCTTTTCGACGAGCTTGAGCTCGTCGCCGATGATGTTCAGGGCGGCCTGCATCAGGTAATTTCCTTGTTATGCCAATTCCAAATCAAGGCGCTATCCGCGTTGGCTCGTCTTCGGCTCCTCAACGTACTACTCTGTACGCCTTCGTCGCCTCAATCCCCGCCGCCTTGATTTCATCCTTGATTTGAAATCGGTATTAGTTAAGTTTCGCCATAGTAAAGGAATGAAAAACTGTTTGTCAAAGCATTTCTGGCCGTTGTAGCGCTTGCAATATTCAATGTTTCCATTGCCAGACGCTACATCACGGTATATGCTATGAAATTGGCAGGAACCAGATATTTCGAGCAATACGAGGAACAACGCAATGCGATTTGATGAGCTTCCAATCCCTGAAGAGGTCCGGCAAGGCATCCGGGACGCCGGTTTCAGCGAATGTACCCCGATCCAGGAGCAAACCCTCCCCCTCTCCCTGGGCGGCAAGGATGTGGCCGGCCAGGCCCAGACCGGCACCGGCAAGACCGCCGCTTTTCTGATCACCCTGTTTACCCGTCTCCTGGAGAACAAGGGGAGTACGCAGCAACCGCGAGCCCTGATCCTGGCGCCCACGCGGGAATTGGTGGTGCAGATCGAGGCCGATGCGCAACTGTTGGGCCGGCACTGCGGTCTGGTCACCCAGGCGATTTACGGCGGTGTGGACTACATGAAACAGCGAAGCGCCCTGCGCGAGGGCGCCGATGTGGTGGTCGGCACCCCTGGGCGGCTGATCGACTATCTCAAGCAGAAGGTCTATTCCCTCAAGGGGATAGAGATGCTTGTGATCGATGAGGCCGACCGGATGTTCGACATGGGCTTTATCGCCGACCTACGCTTCATACTGCGAAAGCTTCCTCCCTACGACAAGCGCCAGAACCTGATGTTCTCGGCCACCCTCAGCCAGAGGGTCATGGAGTTGGCCTACGAGTTCATGAACATGCCGGAAAAACTCTCGGTTACACCTGAAAAGATGACCGCAGAGCGGGTCGAACAGGTCATATACCATGTTTCCCGCAAAGAAAAATTCCCTTTGCTGTTGGGACTCTTGCGGCGCGAAGGGATGGAGCGCACGATGATCTTCATCAATACCAAGCGCGAAGCCGAATACCTGTTCGACCGGTTGAACGCCAACGGCTTTCCCTGCCGCGTCATCTCCGGCGATGTGGAGCAGCGCAAACGCATGCGCATACTCGATGATTTCAAACAGGGGGATCTCCCGATCCTGATCGCCACCGATGTGGCCTCGCGCGGCCTGCACATCGAGGGGGTTTCCCATGTCATCAATTACGACCTGCCCCAGGACAGCGAGGACTATGTCCACCGCATCGGACGCACCGCACGGGCAGGTTCCGAGGGCAAAGCAATCTCGCTGGCCGACGAGGACGGCGCCTTTTTCCTGGAAGCCATCGAGGAATTCATCAAGGACAAGATCCCGACCGAATGGGCTGAGGATGAACTGTTCGTTCACAACTATGTGCGGACCCCGCGGCCCAAACGCAAGCCCGAGGCAAAAACCGCGGGCGGCCGGGGCCGGGTCGGCGACCGGACAGCCCGGCCCGCGAGAGGCGGGCGCGTAAAGCAGGGCACTGCTGCGGTGGCGGCTCCCCTTGCCAAACCCACACCAGCGGAGGGTGCAACCGACGAAGCCCCGGCCAAAAAGCGTCGCCCCAGACGCCGTAAGCCGGGCGGCAAAACGGAACAGGGGGGCACTTCCCAGGGGGAATAGTCCCCCACTCCCTGTGGTCGAAAAAGCCGACAGAATACCATCCTACGTGCTTGTTCGATCCACCGGCCCGCTAAAAGCTGTAGGAATTTTTCATCAGCCTGCGTTACAGCTTTACGACAGAGGTGATCCGGCGGTCGGCAAGAAAGCGCACCAGCAGGAATATGGGTATGCACCAGAGTGCCGTCATAAGGGCAATATTCACCACTTCGATGAAATAGCCCTTGATGGAATGCGGTATCGGCTGCATAACCCAGACAACGAATCCCGTGACAAAGTAAACCGGTACGAAAACGATCGCGGCCAACAGCAGTTGCGACAGCAACTTGAGCGATCTCGCGTTCCGTCTCAAGAACAGCATCCCTGCCGCCAGAAGCGCTACGCCGTACAGAGTCTTGACCCAGGACAGTGCGCCGTAGTGCAGGAACACGTACCAGGCCGATACAGGTTCGTCCTGTTGGGCTGATAACTGTGCCTGAATGTCACTGCCATAATACCCGACCAGCCCCCAGAGCCCCATGACCGCTATGATTACGGCGGCCAGGGAGGTTCCCCACCCGATGAGGTTGACCGGGTGCAGCGTCTCGATAAAATCGGCAATCACGGTCGTTTCCTGTTCAGGTGGCGGAGGCGTTTCGTTGTGGGAGAACTTTTTGGTAAGCAACTCCTGATCCCGGAGGCGCTGCGCCTCTTCCCGCTGCCGCTCCACGAAAGCCTTGACGACGACCCCGCATTTGGGACAGGTGGAGAAGGATTCATCCCCAAAGGTGCTGAAGTTGCATGACGGGCAGGTGTCCACCAAGTATGCGTTGCCTTCGGAGCGCGGTTTTCTGATGGTGAAACCGTGCTGACAGCGCGGACAATTCAGAAAACGTCCCTGTTCCGAAATCTCGTGGTCGGGTATGGAGCCGCTGGCATTGCAGTTGGGACAGACAATCTTCATGTCTCGCTCGTATAAGGGACTCGGAACTAACCAATATACCGTTTTACATCTCATCTTCAGGCTATCTTTGCCGTCCCTTCATTCACTAAATCCTCGGCGTAGCCCTGCTATCCCTGCGGTTTTGCTCAATCAGGAACGACAAATCCGACCTAAATCTGAGCGTAAACTTGGTATATCACCTGAATCCGTGACGCTGGAATGCCGTAGCGACCGGAAGTGCCGGGGCCCGCACGCCGCCCATGTTGTAGCAGACCACGCACCATGCCGGTCCTCCGACGAACAGTCGATTATCTCCATGCATGCAAAGGCAGAGGCCTTCCGGTCAAACGGAGGCATGGAGGCGTCACGGATTCAGGTATCAGTTAATTCCGAGTCCCTAAAGAAAATTATTGACCAGTGATCGCTGCATAGTATCACAAATCAATTTTCATGGAAGCTTGAAGACGCATTTTGAGAGCCGGGCACATCCCCTTCTCCGCGGATCACCCGCAGGAATGCCGCCCCATAGCGGGCCAGCTTATGTTTTCCGACCCCACTGATACGTGCCAGACCGTCATCGTCCACGGGGCGGTAGGCGGCCATCTCCACCAGGGTGGCGTCCCCGAACACGACGAATGGAGGCACCTGCTGTTCATCAGCCAAACGTTTGCGCAGGGTGCGCAATCGCTCGAAAAGTTCCCGGTCGTAGTCCAGCACTCCCCTGCCCTGTTTCGGCTCCTTCTTCACCGCTGCCATCCTGACCCGCGGCCGGGCCAGCACCACCCGCTCTTCACCCCGCAGGACCGGCTTTGAGCGGGGCGTCAACCGCAACACGGAATAATTGCCCACATCCTGCTCAAGGTAGCCCAGATGCAGAAGTTGGCGCATGATCGCGCCCCAGACATCCTGGGACAGATCCTTGCCAATGCCGTACGTGGACAGCCGGTCATGCCCCAAGCTCAGGATGCGTTGACTGTGGGAACCGCGCAGCACCTCGATGACATGTCCCATGCCGAAGCGTTGTCCGACCCGGTAGACACAGGAGAGGGCCTTCTGCGCGTCCTCGGTGGCGTCGTAGCGCTCCGGCGGGCTATGGCAGACATCGCAGTTGCCGCAATCCTCCTCCAGATGCTCGCCAAAATAGCCCAGGAGCACCCGCCGGCGACAGGTAAGCGCCTCGGCGAAACCGACCATGGCGTTCAACTTGTGAAGCTCGATCCTCATCTGCTCCGGATTGCCGCCGTTCTCAATCAGGGCCCGGGAAATGGAGATGTCGCCATAACCGAACAGGAGCAGCGCCTCGGCCGGCAGACCATCCCTGCCGGCGCGGCCGGTTTCCTGGTAGTAGCTCTCGATGTTCCTGGGCAGGTCATAGTGCACCACAAAGCGCACATTGGGCTTGTCGATCCCCATGCCGAACGCCACCGTTGCCACGACCACCCGCAGGTCGTCCCGCTGAAAGGCGTCCTGGGTCTGCTGGCGATCCTTGTCAGTAAGACCGGCATGATAGGGAGCGGCTTTGACGCCGGCCTCGGCCAGGCGCTGGGCCACCTCTTCCACCCTCTTGCGGGAAAGCGCATAAACGATTCCGGCCTCAGCGGGGCGTGTCTTGAGAAAGACACTCAACTGTTGGAACGGTTTCTGTTTTTCCAGGACCGC
The DNA here is from genome assembly GCA_050013355.1 of Oryzomonas sp. Lineage (GTDB taxonomy): Bacteria > Desulfobacterota > Desulfuromonadia > Geobacterales > Pseudopelobacteraceae > Oryzomonas. Next base: position 2,362 of record JBEKFJ010000029.1, on the reverse strand, counting down.
GTAGCGAATGTTCGGCCGGTCGAAACCTGCCACGTGGCAGACTGCCTCCGTCAACCCCAGGCGCCCGATGATGTCGTTGCGTGTCTGGGGATCAGCGGTGGCGGTCAGTGCGATCAACGGGATCCCGGGGAACAGGCTCCGCAGCCGGCCAAGCTGCACATATTCCGGCCGGAAATCATGCCCCCACTGGGAAACGCAGTGGGCCTCGTCAATGGCGAACAGGGCAATATCCAGATCCTTCAGACGCTCCAAAAAGTCGTCGCTCATCAGCCGTTCCGGCGAGACGTACAAGAGGTCCAGTTGGCCGCTATGGAGACGGGCCAGCACGCGCCGGGCCTCAGCCTCCTTCAGCGAAGAGTTGTAGAGCGCGGCAGCGACGCCGTTGGCCGTCAGGGCGTCCACCTGGTCCTTCATCAGCGAAATGAGCGGCGAAACCACGATACCCACGCCGTGCCGGTGCAGGGCCGGCACCTGGTAGCAGAGTGACTTGCCGCCGCCGGTCGGCATAAGGACAAAGGCATCCTCGCCGTTAATAATGGCAGAGATGATCTCTTGCTGGTGCGGCCGGAACGAGGTATAGCCGAAAACGTTTTTCAGGGTTTCGTGCAGGGAGGCGGTCAGGGCGGCGCCGACAGGGGCGAATCGGGAAACGGGATCAGTCACATTACCACCATGCCGCCGGAAACCACGAACTTCACGGCCTCCTCCACGGTCATGCCGCTGTCGAACACCTCGTCTTCCCTGAAGAAAAGGGCAAAGCCGGAGGTGGGATTGGGCATGGTCGGCACATAAACCACCACCAGCGGTATCCCGTCGCGCTCGACCTCGGCAGTCACAAACCCGATCGCTCGTACGCCGGGGCGCGGCCATTCCACAAAGACTGCACGGCGATAGGAGGTCTTTCCCTCCTTAAACACCTTGATCAACTGCTTGCTGGACGAGTAGATCGATTTGACGAGCGGGATGCGCGACAACAGGTCATCACCCAGCTTGAGAAAATGGTTTCCCAGGACGTTGGTGGCCAGGATGCCGGTGAGGTAGATCACGATCAGTCCTGTGATCATGCCGAGGCCGGGGATATGGAGTTCGTGGTGGAAAATGAGGCTGAACAGAGAATCCAGGTAGGTGCCGAGGATGCCATCGGCAAAGCTGAACAAAAATGAGAGGATAAAGATCGTGATACCCACCGGGATCACTACGAACAGGCCGGTGAAGAATTTTTCTTTCAGGTGGTCGACAATCAATTTCATGGCACCCTCACGATGAGATGATGTGCCGAGAATACCCTTTGCATCGATAAAGTCAATAGCCGAGGCGCGGCCTGACATACGGGGCGGAGTTAAAAAATGGCCTGCCGGTAGGGCAGGCCATGGAGGAAAACCTCATTGTCCTGAATCCGTGAAGGTGTCACGGATTCAGGTTTCTATCGTGGACCACTTGTGACAGGATACTCGTCAAGGACCGGTTTCATCCCCACCATCTCACGGATCTCGCTCCACTCCTTGTAGTCCACGGCCGCCTCATCGCCCTTCATGGTGTTGATGATCTCGAAGTAATCCTGTTGGTATTTGCTTTTTTTCACCAAAGCCGCAGGCTTGCACCTCACGGCATACACGGTCTGGACCGATTGGTGGTCCCAGTCTCGCCAATACTGTTCATTCTTGACCCCCACATACCGATGCCCCTCCAGGGCCTTGATGACCGCCTTTGTCTCGAAGGTCTTGGCCCGTTCCACCGCATCCTTGTACTCGTGCAGGATGACATAGGCGGAAGCACCCGCTGTGGTGGGATAACGATGGTATTTACCCTCGAATCTATTGACGAACCCCATTCCATTTTTGTAGTTGTAGGTAAAAGGAATGCTCCACATCCAGGGCAGGGTGCCGATGATCCCCTCCATGGCATCCGGTCCTGCCCCCTGCGCCATGTCGTCGTTCAGGCTGGGCACTATGACCTGCATCTTGTTTTTGAGCCCCATTTCATAGGCTTGCCTGACGGCAATCTCCATGTCGCGGCCGAAAAGCGACAGCACCAGCACCTGGGCATTGCTGTCCCGAGCTTCGGCCAAGGCCTTGGTGAAGTCCTGCGTGCCGAGTGGCGTCAGAACCTCCGGGTACACTTCAGTATCCTTGGTGGAGGTTAATGCCCGGATCACCGATTCCGTGGTCCACCCCCAGGTGTAGTCGGCCGTGATATAGAAGTATTTTTTTCCGGCAAAATTCTTTTGCAGGTACGGGGACAGTACCTTTCCCGCAAAATAGGCATCGTAGGACTCCCTGAAGATATGCCGATGCCCGTATTCTCCGGTGGTTTCCGTCGAATAGGTCAGGGTCCCGAAAAACAGGCGGTTTTTCTGGAGCGC
>JBEKFJ010000028.1:0-35284 GCA_050013355.1 Oryzomonas sp. | reverse complement strand
ACGTAAAGGGGATTTACGGGCCATCCGCGTTGGAGAGTGCGGGAGTGAGGGTCTGGAGATTGTAGAAGACGAACATGGTCAACGTGATAATCTCCATAGGCGCGATCACTGCGTTACTGGCCTTGGCGGGAGTTGCTCTCAATCGGGAGCGCTCCCGTGCCGGTGTGTTTTTGTGCGCTGCCCTGGCGGTTACCGCCTTGCTCGAACTGTTAGACCTTCGCGCTCTTACCACAGCCGGGGACGCTTTTTCATGGAAAAGGTACGCCCTGATCGCCGAGTCCTTTCTCCCTCCATGCTGGATTCTCTGCAGCTTGACCTACGCCCGCCAGTCCGGCCCATGGAAGATCGGCAGGTTTCTCAAGGGAGTGGTTGCCCTTTCATTCCTGTTCAGTGTGCTTCCTGCCGTTTTTCCCCTCAGTGCATTTTTCTATGCCCCCGATTTCCCCGCTGAGCGGCTTCTTTTTCTCGGTAACACAGGGTATTTCTATTACCTCGGCATCATGGCCTGCCTGGTATATGCCCTGGTAAATTTTGAGACAACCCTTGCCAATGCGTCACCCGAGGCCCTCTGGAAGATCAAGTTCGATATCATCGGTATCGGCACTATTCTCGCGGTGCTGATCTTCAACTACAGCCAGGCTTTTTTGTACCGCTCTCTCAACATGAATTATCTGCCGCTCCGCTCCTTCCTGTACCTGGTGGCGGCAGCCATGATAGCATATTCACAGTTTTTTCGGCGCGGTAATGTCCGGATTCAGGTTTCCCGCCAGGCCGCTTACAAATCGCTCGTCCTTCTTGCCATGGGACTCTACCTGATCATGCTCGGTCTCCTGGGAGAGGGGATGCAGTATTTCGGCACCTCCTTCTCGCGTTCCATGACCATCTCCTTTGCCTTCCTGGTCGGGATCGCCATCCTGACCTTGTTCCTCTCCGAGAGGGTCAGGCGGGAAGTCAAGGTCATGCTGCACAAGAATTTTTTTCAGCAAAAACATGACTACCGGACCCAGTGGCTCCGTTTCACCGAGCAGCTCTCCACCTCCCGATCAGGGGAGGACCTGCTGCAATGCATCCTTTCCGCATACTGCGATATTTTCGGAATCAATGGGGCCGCCCTGTATCTCTACGAGGAAGGGCGTGGCGGGTACTGCATGACGGCTCAGCATGAAATGGAGCCGGCTCCGGCTGTGATCGCCCCGGACAATTCCCTCATCAACTTCATGAAAAAATGCGCCTGGGTCGTTAACACCAGGGAAGATAATCCTGAAATCATGGTTGAAAACGCGCTGTTCTTCAGTAAGAATCAGATCTCTTTTATCATACCGCTTTTTGCCCGCGAACGTCTCGAGGGGTTCATCGCGCTGGGGCGGGTGATCAAAATGGACGAAGTCTACATCTACGAGGACTACGACCTGATGAAGACCATTGCCCGGCAGGCTTCCCTGGCAATTCTGCACCAACGGCTTTCCGAACAAACCACTCAGGCGCGCGAGATAGAGGTGATCGGCAATGTCGCCGCATTTGTCGCCCATGACCTGAAAAACCTCGTGTCAAACCTCTCGCTCATTGTTGAAAATGCCGCCCGTTACATCCACAATCCCGATTTTCAACAGGACATGCTCGCCTCACTGGGGAACACGGCCGACAAGATGCAGCGGTTGATCGGCAGATTGAACAACCTGGGTGAAGGGGAGATGTCCTGCCTGCAGCAGGTTAACCTTCTGGATCTGGTGGAAAAAACAGCCCGGCTTGTTACGGGCTCTTCGATCAGGGTGTCGGGCACTCCCGTGACCGCCCTCGGGGACGAGAACGAGATCCAGAAGGTCGTCCTCAACCTCCTCATCAACGGGATCGAGGCGTCGGGGCCGGATGAGCCGGTGCTCGCGGAAGTCGGCACTGCCGGCGCACCTTTCATCCGGGTCACGGACCGTGGGTGTGGCATTTCGGACCGCTTCATCCGTACCGAGCTGTTCAAGCCATTCAGGACCACGAAGAAAAAGGGGCTCGGGATCGGGTTGTACCAGTGCCGAAAGATCGTCGAAGCGCACGGCGGCAGGATCGAGGTAAGCAGCGCAGAAGGAAGCGGGTCGGTATTCACCGTGTGGTTTGCCGATACAGCCGATATGAGGGCAGAGTATTCCGCCTAAAAGGCCCCTCAGACCGGCCACATAGTAGTTTTCAACAGCTTGCCAAGGAGCAGCCGATGGAAAAAATCCTGATTGTCGATGATAGCCCGGATATCCGCCAGCAGTTGAAATGGGGTCTGGGAGATGAGTATACGGTCCTACTGGCCGGCGATGTCAATGAAGGGCTCGGCATGTTCAAGAAACATCAGCCGAGAGTGGTGATTCTCGACCTGGGGCTTCCACCCCACGAAGATACCTCCGTCGAGGGTTTCCGCGGTCTGGGCGAAATGCTCGATCAGAATCCGTATGCCAAGATCATCATGCTGACCGGCAACAGCGAGCGGGACAACGCATTGAAAGCCATGCGGATGGGTGCCTACGATTATTTCTCGAAGCCGCCGGTCCTCAGCGAGCTCAAGGTGATTATCGGCCGCGCTTTCCACTTGGCCAACATCGAGGAGCAGAACCGCTCCCTGCAACGCGCCATTGAATTGAAATCAAAGGGTTCCGGCGGGATCATCGGCAACTGCCCGGAGATGCAGAAGATTTTTTCCACCATCAGGAAAGTGGCCTCGTCCGATGTGTCGATTCTTATTACAGGGGAGAGCGGCACCGGGAAAGAACTGGTGGCGCAAGCGATTCACGAAGCGGGGCTGCGCAGGAGCGGACCGTTCATCCCGATCAACTGCGGGGCTATCCCGGACAATCTCCTGGAGTCGGAACTGTTCGGCCACGAGAAGGGGTCGTTCACCGGCGCCCATGCCACTGTCCAGGGGAAGCTGCAGCACGCCCACAAGGGGACCCTTTTTCTCGACGAAATCGGCGAGCTTCCGGTCAACCTACAGGTGAAGCTGCTCCGCTTTCTCCAGGAAAGGATCATTCAGCGGGTGGGAGGTAGGGAGGATATCGCGGTCGATACCCGGACGGTCTGCTCGACTAACGTTGACATTGCCAAAGCGATCGGCGAGGGGAGGTTCCGGGAAGACCTCTATTACCGGATCGGCGTCGTTTCGATTTCTCTGCCACCCCTCCGGGAGCGGGGAGACGACATCCTCCTCCTTGCCAATTATTTTCTGCGGCTGTTCAATGACGAGTACAGGAAAAAGGTGCGGCGTTTCGGCACAGCCGCCCTGAACTTTCTCAAAAGCCATGACTGGCCCGGGAACGTGCGGGAGATGCGCAACCGGGTGCAGCGGGCGGTCATCATGAGCGATTCCTCCGCCATCGAGCCGGCCGACCTCGGCTGCGACGGCAATCCACCGGTGTTGACTGAACCGCTGTCGAATAACATTACCCTCAGGGATGCTCGGGACAGGGCCGAACGGGAGGTCGTTTCAGCGGCGATTGAACGCCAACGCGGCAACATCCTGAAGGCGGCCGAAGAGTTGGAGATCAGCAGGCCAACGCTTTATGACCTGATGAAAAAACATAATCTCGGATTTCCGGCTTCGGTTGGAAAGCATCTGGAAGAAGAACAGTGAATTTCTTTGATTGAAGAATCAAACAGGTAATGTAAAGTGTAAAGTTTACCGACCAAACAAGAAGAGGCGCTGCAATCAATCAGCGCCTCTTCTTTGTAACAGGTTGACAGGACAACTATTTAGTTTCCATCCGAAAACTCCGGATGAGAAACTATTGGTTTACGATTCGGAAAGGAGGGCTTTTTCGTCCAGGCCAGGAAATCAAGGGATTGCGCGGAGGCGTACATCGGTACGCCGCACAAGCAAGCACGAAGATTGACGCCGCATGGGCGGAAAAGAACCCTTTCCGGACGGAAACTACTTATGCTTCTTTGTTCATGCGGCGCTTGCCGTAGACTGCGAGTCCGAGATATGAACGTTGTCATGACAAAGTCGCATGAGTTTATCGAGGCCGATGAAGACCATGAAGACGGCAAACGGGAGGTAGCAGCGGTAAAAAGCGGGATTTTTGTAACGCTGCTCACTCATATGGTCCCCAAAAAACTCAAGATGTGTTGATCATATACGCTAAGAAGGCATACGTGTAAAGTTATCCGACAAAGAAACGGGGCGCCATGATTGCGCCCCAGAAGTGACTATAGTCGACAAAAACATTACAGGTCAATGAATACAACCGGCCATTTTATAGGTTTCACGCATTATGAGTTCCTGGTCATTGCATTGCATCGCTACAACATCTCTCAGGTGGGCAAACGAATTAACATCCATCCCGTTTATCTGTATGCCGAGTCCGGTCTCTTCACGGCGAACCACGTTGGCAAGTAATCGAAATGCGGAATTGGAGGAATGATAGACCGTAACTTCAACCGCAGCATTTAATGGCACTTCCTGATGCATTTTAACAAACAAGCCTTGCAGGCTCATGTTTTGAATATCACCGAAGAAGACTTGATTATCATGCTTGATGGAAGCACACTCGGAGAATTCTACCCTGGTGAAATTTCTTTTTTCCATTGGAAAGCTTCCTTTATGAAAACATGCAATATATACTCTATAAATTGATGGCCATTACAAATCTTTAGTATAATAACAAACGAACATATATTAAGCATTTAATATGCCAATATGTAACAAACTGTTTATTCATCAATTTTTAAAATGATATCGCGTAAGCACCTTTGAGTGTAAGAATTCCCGACAAATCCTCAATGCCGCGATTTCCTTGCCCCTTATCGGAGGCTGGCAGCAAAATTCAGAGGACCTCTTCAGGTTAAGGGTTCTTGATGGTGTTTCTCCTTTCCGAATCGGAAACCAATAGTTTTTCATCCGGAGTTTCCGGATGTAAACTAATTTGTATTTTTGGCAGATCGTGCAATAACAACAGTGACGGCACGTATGTTGCTTGAACTATCCGAGAGCGATAATAGTTCATTTAATGATTGGATAATTATGCCATTCAGCCTCAGTGATTCTTTCCTGACGTCGCCTTTGTTACACCAGGTATTACTGTTGCTCAATTTAGTCCTTGCCGTTCTTACCATCCTGCTCCTTTTATTTATGCCACTCCACAAACTGTCCGTCGAACGGCGCGCCCGCAGGCATCGGAAGCTGTTCGATGCCTACGGCAATGCGCTTCGAGGTCTCGGCAGTACCGAATATACCCTTGAGCCTTCGTCTGTCCCATTGGAATATGAGGCGTTTGCCGATTCCGCCGCCGATGTGATGAGGGAGATTGGCGGGAACCTTGCTATCAGGAACTTTATAGGCTCGCAGAATGTCGTGGTGGCATATTACACCAGCCTCCTTACATCACGGTCCTGGGTGAAACGTTTCAGTGCCGCAGAGCGTCTGGGAGGTCTGCAACTGCCCCACCTTATGCCGGTCTTTGTGGCGGCCCTGAAGCGGGAGAAAGACGTGCGCGTCATATCCCGATTAGTGTGGGGGATAAGCCTCCTTGCGGACAGCGACAGCGTCGCGGTCATCAACACCATTCTGGCGGACCCCCACTTCATGTCGTCCAAATTCAGCGAGTTCATCTATTGTAATATTTTGCGTGCCTTCAAACAGCGAAACCAGGGGCACGAACTGGTGGCACTTCTCGGCATGCTGCTGAATGCGCAGGAAATTCCTGTCATGCTCAAGCGCGATATCATTCAGGCCTGCGGTAATGAAGGTCTGGACGATGCCGAAAGCCTGATTGTAGAAGCATTCGAACGTTTTCATGACGTGCCGGAGATGAGGATAGCCATTATTCGCACCATCAACCGCCTTCGACTGGCCACGGGTAATCAGATGCTCATTTCCTGCCTTCAGGATGAAGATTGGCGTATTCGTGGCGTGGCCGCAAAAAATCTTCAGGCCACGTCCTATAAGATTTTTTCCCTCCTGGAGAAACTCCTTCACGACGACAACTATTTGGTTCGGTACAATTCTGCACTTTCACTTGCCGATGCGGGGGTCCTGGGCATCGACATTCTAAAACTGGAAGCGCAGGGCGACGACCGTTTTGCACGCGAAATTGCCGGCTATGTCCTTAAAGGATGCGTACGCATATGACAGACAAGCTTGTCTCAGTCCTACTGGCCTTGCAGCCGCTCTTTTTTATCTATTTCATCATCCTGAACAGCTTCTATACGATTTTCACGATTATCTCCCTCAGAGAGATAAGACGCTGCCTCACCACGTTTACCACACGGAGTCTGAATAATTCCGTCAACGACATGTTTTATCGTCCGTTGTCGATTCTGGTCCCGGCCTATAACGAGGAAAAAAACATTGTCAGCACGGTCAACTCTCTTTTGGAATTGCGGTACCCGGAATACGAACTGATTATCATCAACGACGGTTCCAGCGACAAGACCCTGCAAAATCTCATCGAAGGATTAGCACTGGTAAAGATTGAAAAGCCGATCCGCCTGGTAATCTCCCACCAGCAGATCAGGCAAACATATATCTCTCCCGAGCATCCCACTATCCTGGTAATCGACAAGGAAAATGGCGGAAAGTCCGACGCCTTGAATGCGGGGATTAACGCAGCCCAGTTCCCGCTGTTCTGCACCGTAGATGCAGATTCTCTGCTCGAGGCGGATGCGCTGGTTCGTGTCGCACGGCTCTTCGTCGAGGATCGCGAGGTGATCGCTACCGGCGGCATCGTCAGGGTCCTGAACGGCTGCGAGGTTGAGAAGGGCGTGGTTAAAACTGTTCGGGCTCCCGCCGGACTCCTGGAGTGTTTCCAGGCCGTGGAATATGCAAAGGGATTCCTCTCGGGTCGAACCGCATGGAGCCGCTTGCGGAGCCTGCTCATTATATCGGGCACCTTCGGCCTGTTCCGCAAAGACCTGGTCATGGCGATAAATGGCTTCCGCAAGTGCATGGGAGAAGATATGGACTTGGTTGTCCGGCTTCATCGCCACTGCCGGACGGCCGGAATACCTTACAAGATAGTATTTATCCCTGATCCGGTTTGCTGGACACAGGTGCCGTCGGATATCGTGTCACTTCTCAAACAGCGCAATCGCTGGCAGCGCGGACTGATCGAAAGCCTGTTGTACAACTGGAAATTGCTGTTGAATCCACGACATGGCATTGTGGGGCTGTTTGCCTTTCCCTATTTTATATTTATCGAAGCCCTTGGGCCGGTCTTTGAGTTTTTCGGTTATTTCTCTTTTCTGGTACTGCTGCTGTTGGGAAAAGTTGATCGGGAGTTCGGCGTCCTCTTTTTTCTGGTGGCGGTGCTCTGGGGAACATGGATAAGTTTCGGCTCGATTCTTCTGGACAACCTTATCTACCGGCGCTACCGAGGGGTTCGCGACATTCTGAAACTGGCCCTGTTCAGTTTTCTCGAGTACTTCGGTTATCGCCAGCTTATAGCTGTCGATCGACTGTTTGCAACGTTCTTTTTCTGGGAGAAGAGAAGCTGGGGCAAGCAGAAACGGCGTGAGATCAGTCCATCATGATTACCAGACTCCTGTCATTGGGAAAGCTGGCCCTGGCCCATCAAGACTTTCAGGAGGCGCTGAATATTTATTTCCGTGCCCTCGAACAGGAGAGGAGTGCGGAAGCCTTTATTGGTATCGGCTCCGCTTTTATGGGACTCGAGGATGTGCCTGCTGCGCGTTGGGCCTATGCAAAGGCACTGGATATCGATCCGCACAACCGAGAAGCCAATCTGGGCATCGAACTGGCCGTGGTTAGCGCGCCGGTGTCCAAAAAACCGCGGTGTGAGAGCCGTTTCAGGGTTGCGAAGCACTATCTTCAGATAAGGCGCAATTCCTGGCAGAGGTTTTTCGTTAAGGGCATAAATATGGGATTAGGTTTGCCCGGATTTTACCCGGGTGAATTTCCCGTGAGAAAAGGGACCTACCTGAAATGGTTCCGGCAGATAGCCGAATTGGGCGTTAATTCCCTGCGTGTCTATACTCTCCACCCCCCATCCTTCTATGAAGCATTGGCCGAGTTCAACCTGATGGGCACGGGAGAACTTTTTCTGTTTCAGGGTGTATGGCTCGAACTACCCGCGGACAACGACTTCAAGGGGACCGGCTATCATGCCTACGTAGCGGGAAATATCCGTGAGACCGTCGATGCAGTAGCAGGAAATATCTCGCTTTCCGAACGTCCGGGCTACCCCGCCGGCGTCTATACCGCAGATGTGTCCCGCTGGCTGGCGGCTTTCATGCTGGGCAGGGAGTGGGAAGCTTGCGCGGTGCGTGGATTCAATGAACAGCACCGAAGAGTCGAGACCACGTACAAGGGCCGGTTTCTGTCAATCGACAGGGGAACCCCTTTTGAAGCATGGCTGGCGGAGACCGGAAACTTCCTCATGGAGTACGAATCGTCGAAGTATGGCTGTTCCCATCCCCTCTCCATCGTCAACTGGCCCACCCTCGATCCCCTGAACCACCCATCCGAATCAACGTATGAAGATGGACTTCGCCTGCAGGGGCTTGCAGTAAGCGTTGCGGAATGCCACGAAAATGAGGATATGGAGTATTTCGATCCGGCGAAAATCGTTGCGAACAGAGGGGGCGGTTTTTTTGCCACCTATCATGTCTATCCCTACTATCCTGATTTCATGAACAACGATTATCTCGATGAAAAATCTTCCTATCGTACCTACCTGGAACAATTGCGGCATCATCACGGCGATCAGCCGGTCCTGATTGCCGAGTTCGGGGTGCCCAGCAGTCGCGAGCTGACGCACTGGCAACGGCAGGGGTGGCATCATGGCGGTCATGACGAGAAGGCCCAAGGCACGATCAACGCCCTGATGATGGAGGCCATCCATGCAGCCGGCATGGCGGGCGGCATACTGTTCAGTTGGTTCGACGAGTGGTTCAAGCGTAACTGGCTGTTCCTTCCCTTTGAAGTGCCTGCAGACCGCAAAGCATTCTGGTTCAATCTGCAGGATGCCGAGCAGAATTACGGACTGCTGGAAATGTACCCCGGCTATCCGGGGAAGTGCGTGACACTTTCAGGAAACCTGTCCGAGTGGGCCAAAGCCAGTGTAATGTACGAAAAAGACAGCGCCCCCACGCTCCGCGCCAATGATGGCTGGGACGGTGCACGCACCCTCATGCGTTTGAGAGCGCAGCATGATGAGGGCTTTTTATACCTGTTGCTGGAAACCGCCGAACAGATCGATTTCAGGGGCGCCCACTACCTGATCGGACTCGATACCTGTTCTGCGGGTGTCGGCGAACATTATCTGCCGTTTCTGAACAATGTCAGGAGTTCGCTGGGTTTGACGTTCCTGATCCATGTTGCCGGAGAGACGCAGAGCAGAATTCTCGTAAGCCGTTCCTACGACAAGTTCACAAACACCGACATCGGCAGGATCCGTCCCGAGTCCGTGGAGCGGGGCGGATGGATTATGATGCAGAATATGGCGGGAAGCAGGCGGATCAGCAAGGATGGGAAGCACTTTTACCCTGCGCGGGTTTATTCCATGAGCAGATTGCGCCACGGCTCGCTGGACGAAAAGCATCCGGCTTTCACATCACTGGCCGATTTCTTCGTTTCAGAAAAAAGGATCGAGTTCAGGCTCCCCTGGGGACTTCTGAATTACAGCGATCCCAGCTCCCGCATGGCGGTTTGGGTGGAGCAGGGGAAACACATGCGGAAGAGCGATGGGATCGGGCTTGAGGTTTGGAGCTACAGGCCTTCCTCGCGGGGATTTTGTGCCGATGCCGCAATGGAGGGTCAAGCGGCCGACTTCTTCCCCGCGCATGCGACAACAGCGGGGGAAGCTGTGTATCGCTGGAGTGGATGGGACAAGCCGTTGTTTCATACAAGGCTCAAACGGAGCTATGATATCTACCGCCAGGCCTTGGCGCGAATTCCGGAGTGATATCATGCCGATCGTGAGCCGGAGGGAATTTCTCAAGTTGAGCGGTGCAACCGTGGCGTTTCTCGTGCTGCCGGGAATGGCGGCGGGCGGAGAAAAACCCGGCATTCCTGTGATCTTATATCACGATCTGTCCAACCGCCATCACGATCCCTACACAACCTCTCCCGGTCTTTTTGCAGTCCATATGGAGTGGTTGTACGCACGCGGGTATCGCGCCGTATTTCTCGATGAAGCGGCAGCTCTTCGAGCCGGAGATACGGAGGGAGTGATCGTCATAACCTTTGATGACGGGTATGCAAGTTTTATTGAGTACGCCTTTACGATCCTCAGGGAGTATGATTTCAAGGCAACCATATCGGTCATCGGGAACCAAGTGGGAAGGTACATGGATTATGAGGGGAACCGACCGATGCTGAGCTGGGACGAATACGGCTATTTGCTGGCGAGCGGCCATGTGCAGGTCGCGTGCCACAGCCACGGCCTCCATACGATTGAGCGGATGAGGAATGCGTCGCCCGCCGAGGTCGAAGCGGATCTCATGCTGTTCCAGGAGACAATGCAGAAGCAGGTGGGCAAACGAGCCGAAATTCTGGCATGGCCTTACGGAATCTACACACCTGAAAGGACGGCGATAGCCCGTAAGGCAGGTTTCTCGTACATTCTAACCTCACATGAAGGTTATTTGGACCGGCGGACCGACCTGTCGGAGATCCCGCGTCTTACCATGACCAATAAGCGTGATATGGTGCTATTCCAGCGGTACCTGGAGGCAATGTGGTAAAACTCCTCATTTCCATAGCAGTGATAACGGCATGTATTGCGCCCCGCCCGTCGTGGGGGGAGGCTCCGGGCGACACAGCGGATACCCCTGATGCCATCCGGAGGCAGTTGGATGCGGTATCGGACGCGCGTGAAAAGGCCCTGCTCCACAAACGGCTCGGTGATATCTTTGCAGAACGGGACGACTATTCCCTGGCTGCTGGCGAGTATGAAGCAGCGCTTTCGACGCCTCGCGGTTTTTCCCCGGAAGAACGCCTTCAGATGGTTGAGCGGCTCTCATGGGCCGGCAAGCTGGGGAGCGCGGAGAAGTATGCGCGGGAACTACTCGCCGACAAACCGGATTATTTCGATGCGCGCGTGACACTGGCCAGGGTTCTGTCATGGCAGGAACATCTTGACGACGCCATAGCCGAAGCCGACCTGGTCCTGAAGGTCGAGCACCATCATCGGGGAGCGCTTCTGGTTAAAGCCGATTCCCTGCGCTGGAAAGGCAATAACCATGATGCAGCGGCAATTTACCGAGCCCTGCTCGCGGAGCAGGAAGAGTTCGGTCCGCGTCTCGGATTGGCCTATACCCGGATCAGTGCCGGAGACCTGAACGGCGCACGGGAAAGCTTGCGCATGCTCAAGCCTCGGTTTCCCTACCAGGAGCGGGATATGAAGGCCCTCGAAGGGGCCGTCAAAGAGGCCGCCGAAGCGGCCACGGCCCACCGGCTGTCGTTGCGTACAAGCTTTTACAGCGACACCGACAACAATGACGTCAACCGTTACGGCGCGCTGTACACCTACCAGATGGCACCCGGTACGGAGATGGGTGCCGAATATCTCCATACCTATGCCCGCGACCCGACTCGTGCCGTCAATATGGACAGCCTGAACATTCAGGGGACGGCGACCACGGGAGGAGGATATGTGTTTGGTGCAACTGCCGGTCTGCACCAGATCGACGCACCTACCGATCGACACCGCCCAGATTATCGAGAACGGCATCCGGGTGCTTGCAGCGCGCGCCTCTCTCTCAGTGCCGCTCTATGACCGGCTTTCCCTATTTGCCGGTTATGCCTGGAGAGAGTACAGCGACAGCAATCATGCCAATGACGTCACGGTATCTCCGTCGTATGCTCTCCTGGCGGGAAATCCGAGTCTTCGGGTTGCCTACCGTTACCGCTATCTGAATTTTGAGCGTCAGAGCTTTGATGGATACTTTGATCCGAACAATTTTATGTCCCACGATTTGGAGATTTCCTACGTCCATGAAATAGGACCGTTTCATCTCACCCTTGAACCATATGGCGGCATCCAGAGTTTTAACCGTTACGGCATTCACAATGATGATAATTTGTTCGGCGGGATCAGCGCTGTTGCAGCCTGGAAGATCAACCGGAGGATTACCGTCGATGTTTCTGGAGAGTTTGGTAACTATGCCTTGGGGAGTGCGAGCGGTTTCCAATATTACGTGGTCAACGGGCGCATCTTGTTCAACTTTTAGTATTTTTGATTATTCTTACCCATATGGATTTTGGTAGCATCGGACTTTGATTCCTGCTCATCCCGGCCCCCTGCCACCCTTCCCAAAAAAGAACCTGGATTAAAATATGAATCGGGTATTAAAATGATATGAATGCAGCCAAGGAAGGACTTCATTTAATGTCGAAACGGATTCTGATTGCGGAAGATGAGCAGGCAGCGAGAGAAATAATGACCACACTCGCGAAAATGCAGGGATATGATGTTATCGCTGTCGATAATGGGGTCGATCTGCTGACTGTCGCTTCTGAAGAGCGGTTTGATGTGGTCATCACTGATCTGATGATGGCGGATCTGGATGGAGCATCGGCCGCCGAAATAATGAAATTGCAGGGAAACACCACACCTGTCATCGCCTTGACAGGGCTCTCCGAAGAAGAATTATCCCTTGTCAAAGACAAATTTACCAGGATTTATCGTAAACCATGCAATTTTAAAGAACTGTTCGATTATGTCGGATCTTTGGTAGGAAAATAAGCGTTGGAAACACTACGGCTTTCCCAAGGAGCTTTGGCTTTGCGTTTCCTTCATAAAGCGTCCGATGGCGCGATCCATGACAGAGATATGCTCGATAAGCCAACCCGTCATCAACAGGCCCGTGGAGGCGACAAGGTCGGAAGCGGCTCCTTTAGTTTCTAAACGCTCCTTGAGTTCGGCTACCTTGCGGGTCAGTTCCAGGTGCTGATTCCGATGCCTTTGGAAATCGGGAAAACCGATCCGTTGCTGCAGGCTCTCCTCGTCGGCAAAGTGGGTTGCCACATACTCTTCAAGGAAACCCAACAGGCGGATCACCTCTTCGTCTGCCCTCCCCTCAGAGTAGGCCGTAAAAAAAGCATTATACTTATCTAAAAGGAGCCTGTGCTGACGATCAATTTCTTCCACCCCAACCGAAAGATAATCTTGCCACTCAACCTTCATACACAACCTCCGCATTCAAACCGACCCGATGCTGCCGGTAAGGCTTACCTGAATTCATTATAGGGCAAGCTCTTGACGGCATTGTTCGATCGCGTCAAACAGTTCCTGGTAGATGACCGGCTTCACAATAACATGGTCGAATTTCAAACCTTTTCCTGAAATCTGCGGCATGAGGTCTGCGTTTCTGCCGGTAATGACGATGATCTTTGTTTCCGGCCTGATCGAGCGGATTTGTTCGGCCATCTGTAATCCGTCCATCTCCGGCATGTTGATGTCGGTGATAACAATATCCGGCGAGTATGTTTTGTATAGATCCAAACCCATTCTGCCGTTAGCGGCGGTATGGAGTACAATATCGGGAAATTTCTTGCTAAGCACGATGGAAAGAAGCTCCTTGGTTACCTCTTCATCCTCTATGAGCAGTAGCTCAATCAATGGTGCAGGACTGGTCATGGATTCCATTTTTATACCTCTATCCTGAATTCGGCGCCGTTTCCGATATTGCGCACGGTCACCCTGCCGTTCATGTTTGTCTCGATAATATTCTTGGCCATGTTCAGGCCGATGCCTGTCCCCTTGTCCGGTCCCTTGGTGCTAAAGTAGGGATCGAATATCTTCTCGATGATCTCCCCGGGAATGCCGCCGGCGTTGTCGGTAATTGTCACGACCGCCTTGCCGTCATCGACGTATGACTTTATCGCAATCCGGCCGTCATCGATCATGCGTTCGCAAAAGGCGTCCCGCGCATTCATCAGAATGTTCACAATGACCTGGGAATATTCGTTTGGATAGCCATTGACCTGGACATCGTCTTCAGTATCGATATCAACGGAGATCATCTGAGCCTTGAGGCTGTCTTCGACAAGAGAAATGGTCTTCCTGATCACTTCGTTGACATTGAAGTTGGTTTTTTCCTTTTCAGGCTTGAAAAAATTCCTGAAATCGTCAATCGTCTGGGACATGTGGTTGATCAGGAACATGGATTCACTGACAGTGTCGGTGAGCAACTCCTTGCTGAACGATCCCAACTCATAATAGAGTTCAAGCTTCTGAATATGGAGCCCAAGCGTATTCAGCGGCTGCCGCCACTGGTGCGCGATGTTGCCGATCATCTCGCCCATGGCTGCCTGGCGGCCCTGCTGCATCATGATGCGGTCTTTGTGGCGGAGTTCTTCCGCCGTCCGCAGCCGTTCAGCGGTCTCCGCCCGCAATAATTCCATCGTTCTGGATAGTTCCGCGGTACGCTCCCTGACCCTTTCTTCCAGTTGATCGTTCATTCCATTCAATTCATCCCGCGCCCTGATCAACTCATTGTTCTTGCGGATGGCGGTCTCGTACGTTGAGAGAAGAAGATCGAGGATCTGGCGTCGCCCCGCGGTTATTGCGTACTCCTGGCCGGAAAAGGCTATCTTCAAGTCCGGCTGAGCGGCGCATTCATCCTTTTCGTAACGGTTCGCGAGCAGGTACTTGATACGGGAGACGAGTTCATCCTCGTCGTACGGTTTCGTGATGAAATTGTCGGCCCCGCACTCCAGCCCCTTGATGACATCCTGCGGGTCGGAGAGAGATGTCAGCAGGATGATCGGAATATTGCACCACTCCAGGTGCGACTTGATACGGCGGCACAACTCGTAACCGTCCATCTCCGGCATGACGATATCGCTGATGATCAAGGCCGGGCTTTCAGCCTCCATCATGGCAAGGGCGGCTTTGCCGTCGCGGGCTATCGAGACGCCATAAGAGCGCCTTTCGAGGATATACTTCAGTTGCTCCGCCTGGGTGGGGCTGTCCTCTGCGATGATGATCCGTTCGCCCACGCTCCCGATTGCCTCTCCGATACCCACCATTAATCCTGTCCTCTCATAAACAGACTGTTAAGGATGTTGTTCATGTCATGGTGCCATGCCGGACGATTTGACCTTGGCAAGCAGTTCGAGGGTGGCTGCGATCCTGTCCGGAGGCAGCACGTAATCGGCAGCGCCGAGCTTGACGGCCTCCCCCGGCATTCCGAAGATGACGGAACTCTCCCGGTCCTGGGCCATGGTGACGGCGCCCCTGTCTTTCAGCAGCTTCATCTCTTGTGCGCCGTCATCTCCCATGCCGGTTAGGAGAATGGCGACCGCATTACTGCCATAAACCTCGGCAACGGAGCGGAAAAGCGCGGAAACCGACGGCCGTTGGCCGTTTTCGGGATTGTTCCCGCTGAGTCTGATCCGTCCGCCGAATGCCGCTTCCATATGCAACCCTTCGGTGGCAACGTAGACATAGCCGGGCAGTATCTGCTCTTCATGGCGTGCGACCCGGACCGGTAGCCGGGAGGAGATGTTGAGCCAGTCCACAAATCCGCTGATGAAGCCCGGCGCCATGTGCTGAACGACCATAAGCGGCAACGGGAAATCCCGAGGCAGGCTTGAGAGGATGGTATTGATCACCACCGGCCCGCCGGTAGAGGCCCCCAGCGCCACTATCCGCGGAGCGGCATTCACCTGTATCGGGGCAATCAGACATAACGGCGGCGGTATTTTTTTCCCGCTGCGCGGCCAGCGTCTCACCACCTTGACCCCAGCCATCAGTTTCACCTTCCCGAGCAGTAAGGCGATATCCGCCTCGTGCCCGGGATAGGTCACTCCCCTTGGCTTGGGCAGGGCCAGAAGCGCGCCGGCCTCCATGGCCCGGAATGAGGACAACACCTCCTCCGCATCCAGGTTGCCGCTCACGATGACGATGGGAGTCGGATGGACCTCCATAATCCTGCGGGTGGCCTCAAGGCCGTCCATACCCGGCATGTTTATGTCCATGGTAACGACGTCCGGCGCCAGGCGTTGCACGGCTGCCAGAGCCTCATCACCGTTGCCGGCGGTGCCGGCCACCTCGCACGCGGGATCGTCGTTGAATATCCTTTCCAGCATCATCCGCATGCCGGCCGAGTCGTCAACGATCAGCACCCTGATTTTCGGGATCTTTGGGCTTGTCATATCAATCTTTTCACCACATCCAGCAGGTTGCTCTGGTCAAAGCTGCTCTTGACGATATAGGCGCTCGCGCCCACCTCGATCCCCCGCTCCCGGTCCTCGCGGGAATCCAGGGAGGTCACCAGCACCACCGGCAGGTCGTCAAACTCCCGCAAGGAGCGAATCTTTGCCGTCAGTTCGAATCCGTTCATTCGCGGCATGTCGACATCCGACACCACCAGGTCGATCCCGTGTGTGCGGAGTTGCGTCAGCGCGTCGATGCCATCCACGGCCGTAACGGTCACGTAGCCGGCCGCATCCAGGATGTTCTTCAAAAGCGTGCGCGCGGTTATCGAATCTTCGGCAATCAATACCGATCTGCTCTCCTCCTCGCGGGTCTCCGCCTTGTATGCCGCAACGGCCGGAGCAAAGGACTCCTTTACGGCGGATTTCATCAGGTCGCCGGGATGGAGGATGGCTACAACCTTACCCGTCCCCAATACCGTCGCTCCGGCAATATTACGTACCCGCGCCAGTTGCGGCCCCAGGCTTTTCACCAACACCTCGTGCTCATCGAGGATGTCGTCCACACCGAAAGCGATCCGGCGCGCTCCGCTGCCGGTTACAAAGAGCGGAACCATTCCGGCGTCTTCGTTACTCCTCTCATTGCGCGGGAGTTGCAGAACGTCCGACAAAAGGACGAATGAGAGCGCCTCCCCGCCCAATTCGACGGTGTCCCTGTTCTCCACCGTCTTGAGAGCGTTCTGGTCTATCCGTACCACCTGTTCCACGCCGCTAGCCGGGATGAAGAAGGCCTGCTCCCCCACGGCGACCTGGATGCCGCGGCAGGTTGACAGGGTCAGGGGAACAACCATCCTGAAGGTTGTCCCCTTGTTCGTTTCGCTTGTCACCGTGACGGTCCCACCCAGCTTTTCGACCTTCTCCCGCACGATGGTCAGGCCGAGCCCCCGGCCCGAGATATCGGTGATCAGGGAAGCGGTGGAAAGACCCGACGTAAAGGCGACTCCCAGAAGCTCATCGCGCTCCATCCGTTTGGCCTGATCCTGGGTCATGATGCCCTGGCGGACGGCTGCCGCAGCCACTGCGGCGGTGTCTATTCCCCTGCCGTCGTCGGAGACGATGAGCTCGACCAGATTCGAATCCTTGAGCGCAATCCCGATGCGGATCGTCCCGGTCGCCGGCTTGTTGCGGCGTTTGCGCTCATCGGCCTTTTCCATGCCATGGTCGATACAGTTGCGGACCAGGTGAATCAACGGATCTTTCAACTCCTCCAGCACCCGTTTGTCGATTTCAACCGATTCCCCCTCAATCACCAGTTCCGCGTCCTTGCCGCGTTCCCGCGCCAAATCCCTCGCCATCCTGGGAAGAAGCCCCAGAACGGTTGAACAGGGGAGCATCAGCACTCCTTTGAGGTCGTTGACGAGGCTGCCCACCATTCCCTCCATAACATGGCGGTCATTGGCCCTCGCCTTGTCCAGGACGCTCACCTTGTGTTCCAGGGATTTGACAGAAGCGTGGCTCCATTCGCAAAACGCCAGAAGCCTGTCCGTGTCGGCCGCAGACGTGTCCCCGCTTTTGCCGGCAACCGTTGTCTGCTGCAATTTGTGCAGCTTACCCAACGAGGGACGGAGTTTTTTCCATTCCTTCTGCCATGCGGCCAGATCGGCGCTGATCTCCTTCAGTTCCTGGGCGCGCTGCAGGGCAGCCTGTTTTGCCGTGAGCATCTCTTCCGCCTGGCGCAGCAAAGAGTCCAGTTTTGCCGCCGATATCCTGACCGTATCGGACACGGCGTTTTTTCCTGCCGGGAGGTTTTCCTGAACCTCGCGCTGCGGCGCTGTCTCCGGCGGGGGAGAAGGTGCGCTCTTTGCAGCCTGATTCAGCCTGGCAATCAATTCCCTGTGAGAAGTTTCTCCGGCAGGGTCCCGTCCTGTTTCATCGGCCAGGATCATCCCGGCGATCTCGTCGGCCGCCCGGTGCAGCAGGTCGAACAAGACCGGGGTGGTGGCTGCTTCCCGGCGCTTGATGGCGGCAAAGACTCCTTCCAGCGCATGGCTGAGCGATTCGATCCCGCTCATGCCGACCGAGCGGGCAGCACCCTTGAGGCTATGCGCCTCCCTGAAGACGGTTTCCAGAACCTTCTGCCGACTTTCGGGTTCTACAGCCTTCTCCAACGCCAAAAGCCCATCGGAGATGGCGGCCAGGTGTTCCTTTGTTTCGTCCCGGAAGATGGCCAGAAGCCGTTTTTGAAATTCAATGTCCATGGTTCAACAACCTTAAAGGCGGATGAAGGATGAGGGATGAGAGAAAAATCTTTTGTCCGCCTTTCTCATCTCTCATCTCTCATCTCTCATCTCTCATCTCTCATCTCTCATCTCTCATCTCTCATCTCTCATCTCTCATCGGATTAAAGTTTGAATTGCTCTACCAGCCCTTTAAGCTTCTGTCCCAGTTCGTGCAGGTTCTGGGCTGACTGTTCGGCCTGGCGCGTGCTGGTGACGCTCAGGGTGCTCGCCTCCTTGATGTTTTCCATGGCCTGGGCCACCTGTTCCATCCCCACCATCTGCTGGTGGCTGGATGCCGCTATCTGGGTCGAGGCATCGGCTGAATCGGCGATGCTGTCGGCCAGGAGCCGGATCGCCTCGCCCGCTTCTCCGGATTGCCTCTCTCCCGCCTCCACCGCCTTGCTCCCCTGCTCGGTGGCCATCACCGCGGCGTTGGTGGCCTTCTGGATGTCGTTGAGGATCGTCCGGACCTGCGCGGTCGCCTCCTTCGACTGTACGGCCAGGCTCCTCACCTCGTGGGCAACCACGGCAAAGCCTTTGCCGTGCTCGCCTGCCTTGGCCGCCTCGATGGCCGCGTTGACGGCAAGAAGGTTGGATTGCTCGGCCAGGTCATTTACGGTGGTTATAATCTCGCCGATGGCCTGGCCCTGTTCGCTCAGGCTGACGATACTCTCGGCAATGGTCTCCATCTGTTCCCGGATTCGGTTCATCCCCTGCACCGCGTCCTCCACCGATTTTTTCCCTTGCTGGGACACCTGCAGCGACTTCTGGGCGTTGTCCGCAACAAACCGGACCTTCTGCGAAGCGAGTTGGGAGGTCTGCTTGACCTCTTCGACGGTTGCGGTGGTCTCGTTCACCGCAGACGCTGTTTCCGAGGCGCTGGAAGCAACCTGGGTGGCCGAGGCGAGGATCTCGCCGGCTGATGAGGCGAGAACATTCACCCCTTCATGGATCGCCAGCGTCTGGGCGCGGAGGTTCTCCACCATGCGCCGGAACGTGGTGAGCAAAGCCGACAGTTCGTCCCGGCTGTCGGAGATGGGTACGTCGACGGTCAGATCGCCTGCCGCAACCCGCTCCGCAACCCCCACTGCCTGGGCCAGGGGGATCGTAATGCTGCGGACCAGGAGAAAGGCTATGATGACCGCAAACATGACCTCCGTCACCTTCATGACCAGGATGAACGCGAACGATTGCCGGGCCGTTTCCTCCGATTCCTTGAAGAACGCGGCTGCCTTGTTATCGGCAAAGGTGAATATATCGGCCATATCCCTTTCCATGGCGGGAAACTGGTTGGCATCCAGGACTGCCACCAACTGCGCCGCAGTATCATGCCTCTTCGTGCTCAACGCGGTGATGACCTGATCACGAAGCCGTTTCCATTCCTCGTAGACCCTGTAGACATTCTCGACATCACTCTTCTTGCCGAGAAAGCGCTCCCTGACCACCTCCATATTGCCTTTGAACTCCTTCTCGTAGGCAAACATCTCCTTCAGGTCGGCGTTCACCGTGCTGCTCTCGTTTGCCGAAACGGCATCCTTCAGCTTGTACTGCATCTTGGTGAAATTGAGGTTCGCGTCGCGAATGCTCTTCCTGACCGTGAACGGATGCTCATACAGTTCCGTGGTGCGGCTTGCCACAAACTCCAGCCTGTCCAGGGCGTATATCCCGGTGACGAGCATGAGTGCGATGATTATTGCGTAACTCCCCAACAATCTGGTCTTGATCCGAAGTTTACCGAGCATTACCTTCTCCCCTCCTAATAATTGAAAAATCGGTCTAATCCCCAATCTCTTCATGCACGACGAGGTTTTTGTCGGCCAAAAGTCTTGCCCCGTCCAGAATTGCCGTCCGCTCCCTGGTCAAGCCCGTCAGGTACTCCTCGCGGATGCCGGTCAACGTGGGGAGCGGAGGCTGCACCTCCGCAAGCGGTATCGAGCGCGTGCCGAGGATCTCGTCGGCCAGGATGCCGAACTCCATCTCGCCATTGTGCACGATGATGACCTTGTTCAGGTCGGTCAGCCCCTTTTCGGGCAGGTCGAAGAACTTCCGGATGTCGATAACCGACAGGATCCGGCCGCGCACGTTGATGATCCCGGCCACGAAGGGCGGGGTGCAGGGGAGCGGGGTGAGCTCTTTCAAGGGGTATGTCTCCGCAACCCAGCGAATCTCGATGGCATAGGTCTCATAGGTCAGGCGAAACTCCAGGAGATCGAGACACGCTCCGGCATCCTGATCAGGTTCCAACTCCATGGCCAGGACCTTCGCGCGTTTGCGGAGGATGCCCTGTTTCTCGTCCGGCGTCAGCTCCCGGCCGACATTTGTCCTGGCGGCTTCGAGACGCTGACGGAGCCTGTCCCAGTCAAAGTTCATTGTCTGGCCCGATGCCGGTTTTTTTGGTGATTCATCCATCAGATGCTCCTCATAAACCTCTCATCACCTTTGTGAGATACTCGCCCTGGTCGCGGTGATAATCTCCAAGAGTCGTGCGGTTGTCATCCCATCCGCGCCCGGCACCGGGTCATCGGCCGGGCAGGCCCCCAGGAGCGACAGGGCGTTTTCAAGGTGCTTGCCCGCTTCCCTGGGTTTCCCGTTTTGGAGAGTAAGCGTGCCCAAGGCAAAATGGGCCATCACAAAGGCCTGATCGAGGTAGATGGCCTGCTTCAGGGAGGCCATCGCCTTGGGGATCTCCCCCTGCTCCTGAAAGATGGTCGCCCGCAGATAATACAGTTCCGCATTGAGTTTGTCGGCAGCAATCGCCTTTTCCACCCATTCCAGGGCCACGGCAATCTCTCCCCGGTTGGCCTGGGCCTGCGCCATGAGGGCGGCAGCCTTCCCATACGCCGACTGCGTCCCGATTCCCGCTTCGGTCTGCAGCAGCAGTCCGGAAAGTTTGTGGGCGGCCTCTTTGTAGTTCCCCTGGTGATAAAGGGCCAAAGCCTTTTCATACACCAAGGTCTGCGTTCTTGGCGCGACCGGTTTCACGTTATCCCGCGCAAGGGGCGGAGAAGGATGCTTTGGCGCGGCGGCGACCGCTACAAGGGAGGGTGGGAAGCGGTCATGAGCGACGCCGGCCGGTACCGGGGGCGCAATAACCTGCGGTTTTTTTCCTTCCCCGTTTCTTCTGTAGAAGACCGCATCCGGAAACATGACCGTCTCGAAACTGGCGGAAAAGGCGGGCGATGTTTCACAAGGGCTGACGACCAGCCAGCCACCCTCCAAAAGCGATCGCTGAAAACTGCGGATAACCTTTTGTTGCTGTGTCGGCTCGAAGTACATCAGGACGTTGCGGCAGAGAATGATATCCATCGCATTGGTATTGGTCGAGAGCGAGGGATAGTTGTCTTCCGCCAGATTCAAGACGGAAAAGGTCACCATCCGCCTGATGGCATGCTGCAACTCATCGTGCCCATTGGGCGTCTTTGTGAAATACCTTTGACGGACCCCTTGCGGTACGCCGCGGAACGACCAATCGCTGTACACGCCGTGGACCGCCTTGCCCAAGGCGCGGGAATTGATATCCGTGGCCAGGATAGTGATCTGCCACTCCCGCGGATCCGGGATCAGCCTGCTGAGCAGGATGGCAAGAGAATAGGGTTCCTCGCCGGTCGAGCAGCCGGCGCTCCAGATCCTCAGGCGTTGTTCCCTGCCGCGCCGGGAGGCGATCAGTTCGGGCAGGATGCGATTTTCGAGGATCTCGAAACTTTTCTGCTCACGGAAGAAGTAGGTTTCACCGATCGTCAGGTGACCGGCGAGGATGTCCTCCTGTTCCTTGGTGGTTCGCCTGGAGACAACCCGTTCAATAAACGCGTCAACATCCTCAAACCCCAGTTCCTGAGCGGCATGGGAGATGATCCTTGCGAGGTCGCCCCAGCGCTTTTTAGGGAAGTGCAGGCCGAGCCAGCCGGTGACATATTCGCTGAGCTGCGTCAACAGCCGGTCGGAAATTTGGCGGGACATGGCTTCCTTTAACCTAAAAACGGCTTTTGGGTCCACGAAAGACACGAAATATCACGAAAAATTAAAGCATTACAGCAAAACAGCAATCTCAGGACAGGTTACAACCATGACGTTGCCAGTTTTGTTGTTTTTGTTCGTGTTTTTCGTGCTTTTCGTGGACAACTGTTTTTTCCAGGGTTAACGGTTTCCGGCTTCAATCGCTGTTTCCAGCGCCTGCTCTTCTTCCAGTGAGAGGAATGCGTCCAAGTCCTGGATAAAGATCATGCCATCGTCAAGTTTGACCACGCCTTCCACATGCTCCAGGTGCGGCAGGATGGTTTCCGGTGCAACCGGTTCTCCGGATGGAAGGGCGAGCACATCGTTTACCGTATCCACCACAAGCGCCACGTCGCGCCTGGATGTATGGGCGAGGAGTAATTGGTCGCCGAGATCCGCCTCCCGCTCCGGGAGGCGGAAGCGCTTGCGGATATTCAGGACCGGAATGACCGAACCGTGGACATTCACGATGCCGATCACGATCTCCGGGGCACTCGGCAACGGGGTGATTTCGATCATGTTGATTGCTCGCTCCACTGCTGACAAATGGAGCGCATATCGAAGTTCATCAAGAGTGAAAACGACAAGTTGGAGTGGGTCCGGCACCGATTGTTACCTCATGGCGGCAGATGAGTGCATGGTCATTTTAACGATGTAATAGTAGCAACAAAACTGCGCCAAAGCAAGGAAAGCGCCATGAGGATACCGGATCATCCGAAAATTTGCCGTACAACGTGGCAGGTAGGATATGACTCGACACCAGGCTCAATTCATGCCAATTGAACATTTTGTGGAGAGTGGCGGCTGGAATAAGCTTCGGGGACACTAATATATTTCGGCAGCACTCCAATAGGCTCTGATATTTGCCTTTAATGACGTGGTAAGCGGTACGTAATTGAGCATTTTTGCTTTAGCGTCGCCGTTATTGAATGCCCAATCGAAAAACCTTACGACCTTCATGTTTGAGCCTTTTTTATCCTTTGACAGAAGGATGAACGACGCCCCGGCAATCGGCCACGAAGTCTTTCCGGGGGTATTTGTCAGCCACGCAAAAAAACCCTTGTTTGCATCGAAGTCTCCCGACTCGGCAGCTTCTTCGAAGGTAGCGATGTTCGGAGATACGAAGTTCCCTGACTTGTTTTTTAGTTGAGTATAGGCAAGACTGTGTTGTTTGGCATAAGCGAATTCGACGTAGCCGATGGCATTGGGGGTCTGTTTGACATAATTGGCCACTCCTTCGTTGCCTTTGCCGCCGATCCCCATGGGCAACTTGACCATCTTGCCTTCTCCCACTTTGGCCTTCCACTCTGTGCACGTTTTGCTCAGATAATTTGTGAATATCGCGGACGTACCCGAACCGTCCGACCTGTGGATAACCGTAATTTCAGCATGTGGCAGTTTTATCCTGGGGTTCATTTTCCTGATCATGGGATCATCCCAGTATTGGAGTTGCCCGCTAAAGATCATGCACAGGGAACTCGAATCGAGCTTGAGATCCCCCCCTTTGATACCTTGAATATGCACAACCGGGACTACCCCTCCTATAATCGCGGGAAACTGGTAAAGACCGAATTTATTTACATCTTCCGGCTTCATGGGGTCATCGGACGCTCCGAAATCCACTGTTCCGTCGGAAATCTTCTTTATCCCCTCTCCCGAGCCGATTGGCTGATAGTTTACGGTTACCCCCGAAACCTTCATAAAGTCATACGCCCAAGCTTGATATAACGGAGCGGGAAACGTCGCCCCCGCCCCGTTCAACATCTCTTCTGCCGCCTGTGCCGTGGAAAACGTCAATATAAGCGCTAACGCCGCGAGCGTGTGGCAAACCGGATTCATAACTCCCCCCTTGTCAGATTCATTGACCCATCAAGAATTTCCCTAACTCTGCCGGCAAGTAAATTCGGTGACATGGGTTTTTCAATAAAACTCGTTCCTTCTTTCATAAGTCCCTTATCGATAAGAACATCCCCTGTGTGGCCGCTGCAAAAAATAACTTTTATGTCAGGTTTCTGCTTTTTGATCTCGTTATAAACATCCTGGCCATTCCTCTTCGGCATTAAGACATCGACAAGAAGGAGACGGATCTCCTCCTTATGTTCTTCGAACCTGACCAAGGCATCTTCTCCGTCCACCGCTTCAACAACCCGGTATCCGAAGTTCTCGAGTGTTGTCTTGCTGAATAGCCGCACCTGTGGCTCGTCCTCCACGATAAGTATAGTTTCTGAGCCGCCGGTGAGGACTGGGGCAAGGCTGCTCTCCGTCGTGCAGATTGCGGATTGGATTAAAGGGAGATAGATGCGAAAGGTCGTGCCCATCCCCAGTTCACTGTAAACATTGATAAAACCGTTATGCTGCTTGACAATGCCGTACACGATCGATAGGCCGAGACCTGTTCCCGAACCCACGTCCTTGGTGGTGTAGAAAGGCTCGAACATATTTTGTTTTGTTATCTCATCAATGCCGGTCCCCGTGTCGGTTACGGAAATCAGGACATATTTGCCGGCTTCCCCGAATCCGTGGGCCTCCACATAATCAGCGTCCATTTCTGTAAAACCGATTTCGATAATCAGTTCTCCTCCTTTGGGCATTGCATCCCGCGCATTCGTTGCAAGATTAAGCAATACTGCTCTATCTGGCTGCTGTCTGCCATCGTGACCAGGTTTTCACCATTCAGAACGGTCTTGAACTCAATGTCGTCACCGATGACCCTCGACAGAATCTTATTCATATTGTTGACAATCGCGGTAAGGTTGACCGGTCTTGTGTCCAGTACCTGTTTCCGGCTGAATGCCAGGAGACCCTGAGATAAATTGGCAGCTTTTTCCGCTGCTGAAAGCATTTGATCCAGGTAACCCTGTGAATGGCTGTCTTTATCGTGCTTCATCTGAAGAAGGCCGCCAAAGCCAATGATGGCTGTAAGCATATTATTGAAGTCGTGGGCTCCGCCTCCGGCAAGACGGCCGATCGACTCCATTTTCTGGGATTGCAACAGTTGTGAGTGAAGTTTTTCGTGTATTTTCTCCTGATTATCAATCTCGTGAATCATTTTGTTGAATGCTGTTGCAAGGGTCTCTATTTCATCACTTGAGGAAATTTCTATTATTTTCAGCTCAACCGGTTTTTCGCGGTATTCCTCCATATGCTTTGCTATCAATGTCAGCGGTTGCGTGAGACGTCTCATTACTATCCATACCAACGACAGGACAATTATGGTGCCGGCGACTATTCCAATGGTCACATAGCGTCTGATCTTCTCAAATGGGGCGTAAGCTTCGTCAAGCGGATAATGGACTGCAAGCAACCAGTCTGTCGATTGCAGGCGTTTATATGAAGCCAGTACGCGCTCACCGTTCAAGGCGATTGTTTCATCGCTTACCGCACTGCCTGAAAGCGCTTTATCGAGAAGCTTATTGAGACCGGGGGGTATTGAGTTGCTCTTGAGGAAATCGTATTGGTCCGGTTGCACGATTATTGATCTGTCACTCGAAATGAGAAACACATACCCCGTCTTTCCGATATTGATGCTCCGCATACGCGAAAGAATGTTACTCCCGTGCAGGTTGAAGCTCCCCCCGAGTATCGCCAGGATATTACCGGCCCTGTCGAATACGGGTGCTGTGACCATGATTGCCGGGGCGCCGGGTGTATGAACAGAGACATATGGCTTGGAAATATACGGCTGTTTCAATGTCTGAGTCATTTGAAAGTATTCCCGGGAGGAAACATCCCTATCCCTCCCATTGGGCAGGTAGGGACTTTCGGCAATCACTCCTCCCTTCGAGGAAAAGAGGAAGGTAGCGTTATCAAATATGGAGAGGAGGCCCGACTCATTGTCGAGGTATCTCTGGGCGCGTTCGGAATTTGTTATTATTTGACGCGGTAGCTTGGAAGCGCCGGCAATCAACGCGTTTTGGAGGAGGGTGAGGTCGCCGTCGATGTTATTCGCCAAGGAGGAGGCAAGGGTAAACTGCTGATCGGATATCGTCTTCTTGAACTCGCGTTCAAGATACGACAAGATGAAATGGGTCAGGACGACGACAAAGCAGATGAACAGCGTTGAAACAGCAACCGCCATTTTAGTTTTTAAGCTAAACTTAATCATGGCGGGGGCGATTCCCCTTCCCGTTGCGACAGAATAATTCCCATTTCATAAAATCCGATCTTTTGTAACCAGGGGTCTTCGGAAGCGCACAATTTCTCAACCAGCTCTTCCCATTCATGGCTTATGAATGAACTCGTTAGAGTAGGTACATTGAGCGAGTTGATAAACAAATTATACAGATGGTTCTGTTCGCTCGGATTGTAAAAATAGATTCCCAGGGAAACAGAGCCATCCGGTTCCATTGTGCTGTAAACGCACATCCCTGTCAGCCATGCGTGATCAGTGGGCAGAAGAACCTTGATGGTCTCGTTTTTCTTTGGAAATTCAATGGGAAACCCCAAGGGAGGAATTGAGACCCTTATACCCAGAGCAGAATAATTCACGACATGTGATTCTATCGAAGAACTCCCCATCAGAGAAATGGTAGCCTTGTTCAGTATTTTCGGCAAAAGCCCAGAATCGTACCGAACAGAATGTCTTTTGCTCATGCGGTCTGCCCCTTCCCCCAGATATCAAAGGTTTTTACTGCAGCCACAATGCATAGAAATGAAACATAGTGAATTGGCGAGTTTTTTGAATCAAATCACATCATGGCCACATTTTAGGCGCTCAGAATCTTCATGCTGCAATGCCTGTAAGGTTCAGTCACAAAAAACCCACCATGCAACAGCAAAGGTGGGCGGCAAAATGACGTGATAAATCATTTCGGTAGCCCCTCTATCCTATATTGGACAGGTAGCTTTGCGTCACTCAGTTACCTGAGTTTTGCCTTTTCGATAATTCAACTTTTTAATAATCTGGGAGGTGTCTGCCCATGGTAAAGTTAATGGAAAGCCACCTACTCTTAATTATAGTAAAGTAACAGTGCAAACATGTCAAGATTAGACGCTAAAAATGCCACCTATTGCTTGGCCCGTTATACAAATTTGCAAAAATGTAACGCGATAATAACTTTGCTGTTGCACTATGGATTGCCATCCCCAGTGCAAAGGGAATTCTTGACAGCATAAATCACCGAGAGTAGAAAAGAATCGGTTCTTACCCAGGATGACAGGCGTTGCGATCCCCGGACAAATCAACGTAGAAAGGAGCCACCATGAAATGTAACCGCAGAGAGTTCCTCAAGGCCGGCGTTATGGGCACCACCTCGGCCCTGATCGCATCCAATGCCCTGGCGGCGGCTGTACGGCAGTATGCCTCGGCCGAATCGCCCCCCTTCCCTGCCCCTGTCTACCGCACCCTGGGGCGCACCGGGATGCGGGTAACCACGGTCGGCTTCGGTGCCATGCTGACGCCCGAGCCGGAGGTAATACGGGTTGCCTTCGAGCACGGCATCAACTACGTAAATACCTCGCGGAAATATATGGCCGGGAAGAATGAGGAGATCGTGGGCAAGGCGCTACGGGGATTCCGCGACAAGGTTTTCGTGGCCACAAAAGATCCAAACGGAAATGAACACAAAGGAAGCGATCTTCATGGATGTGGAAGCAAGCCTCAAGGCGCTCGGGACCGATTATATCGACGTTATCCAGCTCGACGCCAACACCGACAAGGACCGGATATTCAAATCCGAGCCACGGGAAGCCTTCACCCGCCTGAAGGAACAGGGCAAGGTCCGATTCTGCGGGGCAGCCGTCCACAAGAATCCGGCGGACGTTGTGAACGCCCTGGCAAACGACACTAGCCGGTTCTTCGACACGGTCCTGGTTGCCTACAATTTCAAGAGCGGAAAAGGGCTTGCCGATGCCGTAGCCCGCGCCGCCAAGACCGGGATGGGGATCATCGCAATGAAGACCCAGGCCGGCGGCTATGCAACCGATGCGCTGGGTAAGATCAGCCCAAACCAGGCAGCCCTCAAATGGATATTGCAGGACCCCCACGTGGCCACCGCCGTGCCCGGCATGAGGGATTTGAGCGAACTCAAGGAAGATGCGGCCGTGATGGGGATGTCGTTTGCCGCCGCCGACCAGCGCATCCTGCAACGTTACAGCGAGGCGATCCAGCCCAGGTATTGCCGCATGTGCGGGGGATGTGACGGGACCTGCCCCCAAGGGGTGGATATCAGCACTATCAATCGTGCCTTGATGTACGCCGAAGGTTCATACCAGAGCCGGGAGCTGGCCCTGGCCACCTACCGTGAGATACCGCCAACCGCGTCGGCCAGTGAGTGTCTCGAATGTGGTGAGTGTGTGGCCAGATGTGTCAACGGCCTGAATATTCCCGCCAAGATGGCGCAGATGACTCAAGTCCTGCGCGGTTGATTCATAGGCCGGGCGCACCATGAAAAAGGCCCCGCATTTCTCCGGGGCCTTTTGGTGACGACGAGAGTACCGTCCTCAGACCTTTTTTACGTTGGCGGCCTGAAGCCCTTTCGGACCCTTGACGACGTCGAACGTTACCTTATCGCCTTCGGCAAGGGATTTAAACCCGTCGCCGGTTATTGCGGAGAAATGACAAAAAACATCCTCGCCACTTTCCTGTTCAAGAAAACCAAACCCCTTGCTGTCGTTAAACCATTTTACTGTTCCCGTTACCATGTGCTTGCTCTCTCCTGACCTTTTTGATTTTATCCCATACTACTATGGATATATCTTAATTCTAGTCCTTATGCAAGCCATGTCAAGTTTGCTGCCGCATTTTTATTATGGATACTATTACCTATGCCGAGTGCTTACCGTTTGAGGTATACTATCAAGCAGGAGGTGCGAAGCAATGACGAGACAATTGCCCGGCATCGCTGTTGCACTCATCGGGTTGCTCATCCTCGCGGCCTGTTGCGTTATCGGGCCGCTGCTCATGGTTGCGATGAGCAGATTGTGGTGATGGAGCATTCCGGGGAGAAGACGCCGCATGGGCGGAAAAGCACCCTTTCCGGAAGTTCTCAAAGAAGCTGCTGTCCGCCTCCAGGCCCATTCTCTCTCACAATCCCCGCCGCTTACCTCTCCCTGGCAACGACTACCAACCCCAGGACGAGCCAGGCAGCCTCCCTTACGCGCCTGATGATGCTGAAGGCCATCCCAAGGGTTGCCCCCAACTTGAACCCGAGCGCCAGCAGCAGGTTGCCGCCGTCCTGCACCCCCAGGGAAACCGGGATCATGAAGCCCAATCCGGTAAAGAGCATAGCCAAGCCGTCGAGACAGAGTGCCGCCCTCCACCCCAGGGGGTGCCCCATCAAAGTGAAGATCAGGAACACCTCCGCCGACTGGGCCAGCCAGCTCAGGAAAAAGAGCCCGAACGTCACAAGGATGCGCCCGAAATGAGCGCGGTAGAAGCCGGCCAGTAACGCATCGAGGGTTTCCAGGTCTGCCTCCCTCCCTGTGACCAGGGCCGAGGCAAGGCCGAGTCGCTTCATGAGGCGGACCAGCAGGCTGCAGGGGTTGCTGCGCTGTACCACGACAAAGGCCACACCCAACCCTCCCAGGGCGAACACCCCCAACAGGAGGCCACCCAGGCCGGGGTGACCGTCAGGCAGGACGAACGGGACAAGGGCGATGCCGATAAGGATGTACAGGACCAGGCTCAGGACCAACAGCCCCTTCTGGATGACCAGGGATGCAACCGCCTCGTGCCAGGGGACGCCATCGGCCTGGAGGCGGAGGGCCTTGAAGGGTTCGCCTCCCAGGGAGGCAGTGGGGGTGAGTTGATTGAGCGATTCGCCCCCCAGACGGAGCAGGAAGAGGCGCCACAGGGTGGGACGGCTCCCCTTTCCGGTCAGGAGCATCCTCCAGGCAAGGGCCACCAGGAGGGTACTCACCCCGTAGGGCGCCAGGATCAGGGGGGCGTAATACCCCACCTGCCGAAAGTAGAGGGCCGGGTTCGACCAGCCGATCCGCTTCAGCATGGCGACCATGAAGCAGAGGGCGACCGCCAGGAGGATCAGGTTGAGGTGGCGCGAACCGGCTCATACCTCCGGCGCAATCCTGAATGAATTCGTATAGAATTGGAATCTGCTCCGCTCCGCGTCGCGATCCAGGCCAAACTCCTCCAGACTGTAGCGGTGCACGCCGTTTTTGTCCTTGGGATTGGCCGCGGCGAAGCGCTGCATCGCCTCCTCGGCGTCGTGGTCCAACTCCCTGCCGAAATAGCCGTAGATCCCCCTGACCACCGCCAGCGGGTCTCTCTTCACGTCCGCATACTGCACATCGTAAAAGCGTTGCCGCAGGTCCTGGCGCTCCTCCCGGAAACGCATGGCATCGCGGGTGCTTCCCTCCCAGCGCCGGCACACCTCGCCGCTGATCTCATCCCCGCGCAGCCGGCTGGTGAAGGGGGCGCGCAACACCCGCGTCAGGCTGGCGCACGAGGGAAGCACCTTGAGCGGATCGCGGTGGGTCACGACGATATCCGCATCGGGATAGACCGCCAGGAGCGCCTCCAGCGCCATCAGGTGGCTGGGCGCCTTGAGCACCCAGTGGCTCCCCGGGCAGCGCCACTGGAGGTGTTGCAGGAAGCGGCGGTGAAACTCGTAGGCCGGGCGTTTGTCCTGTCGGTCATGCCAGTCGCGGTAGCCGGATACCTGGTACATGGTCTCGAACACATAGCTGAGGAAGGCGTGATCCGTGATGGCGATGCATTCCTGGGGATAGCGGGCATGGATCAGGTGGTACTTCTCGAACTCGGGCATGAGGATATCGAGCCACTTCAACTGCCGCTCGGTCTGGCCGATGCGGGGGTCGGTTTCGTAGGAAGCCCGCTCGGGCGGCGGAGAGGGGTGCATCACCTCCCAGATGCGGGGGGTACGGCAGCGGGGGTCCTGGGCCAGCAGCGTATGGAGGAAGGTGCTGCCGCTGCGGGGAAGCCCGGTGATGAACAGGGGGCGTTGGATCTTTTCTTCATGGATCTCCGGGTTGTGCTTACAGTCCGCCTCAATGTAAAGCCGGTTGCAGAGCATGCGCGTGATCTCGGAACGCACGCAGATCCGCCCCACCAGGTTCAGGTCCGCGTCCCGCTCGAACGAATCGAGCAGGATGCCGAGCGGCTCGCGGAAGAGGTCGTTGCCGAAATCGTCGAGCCCGGTCCGCCGGCGGCTCGTTTCCAGCAGGTCGGCCTCATCCAGGCTGACAAAGGGGCGTCCGTCGGCCAGGACGCTGTGACAGACGCCGTTGAGCCCCGACAACGCCGCCGAGCCCAGAGCGCAAAGGGTCTTGTGCAGGGATTTGGGAAGGATTCCGTGCGTCTCGTCGGTACCTTGGACCTCTTGGAGCATTGGTGGCCTCTCTCATGTATTAATGCCCCTTTTCGCAGGGGTGATGCGTATAGTAAATGAATTATAAACATTTTGCCACAGAGACACAGGGACACTGAGGTTCACAGACAAAAACCTTACGAAAATCCAAACCTGCCACAGAGACACGGAGACACAGAGAAAACCAGGAGTAAGGCGAGCAAAACAACAACTCCCGATGACGATCTTACACCAGAATATCTTTTGCTTTCCTCTGTGTCGCTGTGTCTCTGTGGCAGATGTCAGCCTTGTCTCTCGTTATAATGAAGTGTACCAGACAATCACCATTGTTCCACCCCGCCGCCTCACAGCAGGTTGTGCTCAGTCAGGTAGCGGATGATGAACTCGGCGCTTTCCGCGGCTGAATGGGCCAGGGTGTCGATCCTGATCTCCGGGTTTTCCGGGGCCTCATAGGGGGCGTCGATGCCGGTGAAGTTGGGGATCTCCCCCTGGCGCGCCTTCTTGTAGAGCCCCTTGGGGTCGCGGCGCTCGCACTCCTCCAGGGGGGTGTGGACGTGGATCTCGATGAAACGCCCTTGGGGGATGAGGTTGCGCACCATGTCGCGTTCGCTCTTGAAGGGGGAGATGAAGGCGGTGATCACGATCAGGCCGGCATCGGCCATCAACCGCGCCACCTCGCCGATGCGGCGGATATTCTCGATACGCGCCGCCTCGGTGAACCCCAGGTCCTTGTTGAGCCCCTGGCGGATGTTGTCGCCGTCCAGGAGCATGGTGTGCCGCCCCAGCCCGTAGAGCTTCCGCTCCAGGCTGTTGGCGATGGCGGATTTGCCGGCCCCGGACAGGCCGGTCAGCCACACCACGCACGGTCTCTGCCCCATAAGCCCGGCCCGCTCCACCGGGGCGACCTCCTCGAATTGCCGCTGGACCGTGTCGGCGCGGCGCAGGGCGTGAAGGATCATGCCGCAGGCCACGGTAGCGTTGGAAAGGAGGTCGCTCAGGATGAAGCCGCCGGTCTCCCGGTTTTCCCGGTAGGCATCGAAGGGAATCGGGCGGGAGAGGAGTAGTTCGGCCTCGCCGATATCGTTGAGGGTGAATTGGTCGGCCGCCAGCAGCTGATAGCTGTTAAGGTCAATCCTGCCCCGGAGACGGATGACCTCGGCGCGTGCACTCCCCCCCATGCTCCTGAAAAGGTAGTGTCTCCCGGCAAAGTGGGCCTGATCGTCCATCCAGACCAGCCGGGCCTTGAAGAGGTGCGCCACCTCGGGCCGGTCATCGAGCGGGCAGATCATGTCCCCCCTGACGATGTCGTGCTCACCCGCCAGGGCGAGGGCCACCGCCGCGCCGGCCCGGGCCTCGTTCAGGGGTATATCGCCCGACCAGATGGCCTCCACCCTGGTGGAAAGGCCGGAGGGGAGGATGGTGACGGCATCGCCGAGCCTGATGCTCCCGGATACCACGGTGCCGGCATAGGCGCGAAAGGTGCCCGTCCCCTGGCGGAACTCCTCCCCTACCCCGTTCTGCCAGGCCCCGTTCGGCCGGGGCGTCTTGATCACGTACTGTACAGGGAACCGCAGAGCAGCCTCTTCCCTCCCCAAAGAGGGCCTGACGGCGTGCAGCCACTCCATGACAGTCGTGTTGCCATACCAGGGCATGCGGGGCGACAGGGCCACCAGGTTATCCCCAAGGAGTGCCGAGGCCGGGATGACGCCCAACTCGGACGGCGGCAGGCCGAACCGGTCCAGGTCTCCGGCCAGGGTGTGGCACTGGGCCTCCACCCTTCTGAACACCTGTTCCTCCCATCCGGCCAAATCCATCTTGTTGACCACGAACAGCAGGTGGCGGATGCCCATCAGGGCGCAGATCAGGGCATGACGCCGGGTCTGGGGAAGCACCCCCTGCAGGGTGTCCACCAGGATGAGCGCCGCGTCGCAGCGGGAGGCCCCGGTGGCCATGTTCCTGGTGAATCGCTCGTGGCCCGGTGTGTCCGCCACGATGAAGTGGCGCTGCCTGGTGGAGAAATAGCGATAGGCCACGTCGATGGTGATCCCCTGTTCCCGCTCGGCCGTCAGGCCGTCCAGCAGCAGCGAGTAATCCATGACGCAGCCGGCGTTGCCGATGCGCGCGCTCTCCTGTTCCAGGACGCCCAGGTGGTCGTCGTACAGGTTCCCGGTCAGGTGGAGCAGATGGCCGATCAGGGTTGATTTGCCGTCATCCACGCTGCCGCAGGCCAGAAACCTGAGTATGCCGTTACCCCTCTTCACTAGAAATACCCCTCCTGTTTCTTCTTCTCCATGCTGCCGGCCTGATCGAAGTCGATCAGCCGCCCTGCCCGCTCCGAATTGCGCGTACGCTCCAGTTCGCGGACGATCCCCCTGACCGTGAAGGCCCGCGATTCCACAGCCGCGGTGAGGGGATAGCACCCCAGGGTCCTGAAGCGCACCATCCTCATGCGCGGCCGCTCATGGGGGGCCAGTTCCATGCGCCCGTCATCCACCATGATCCACTGCCCCTCCCGCTCGGCTACCGGCCGTTTGGCCGCGAAATAGAGTCCGACCACCGGGATGCCTTCACGGGCAATGTAGCGCCACACGTCCAGTTCGGTCCAGTCGGAGAGCGGAAAGACCCGGAAGCTCTCGCCCCGGTTCCTGGCCAGATTGGGGAGGCTCCACAGCTCGGGGCGCTGCGCCCTCGGGTCCCAGTGGTGCTGCCCGTCCCGGAAGGAGAAGACCCTCTCCTTTGCGCGGCTCTTCTCCTCGTCGCGCCTCGCCCCGCCGAAGATCATGTCGAAGCCGCCGGCGGTGAGCGCCGCGCGCAGGGCCTCGGTCTTCATGATCTCGGTGTAGACCCTGCTGCCGTGGGTGAAGGGGGTCACCCCCCGCCTCACCCCCTCCTGATTGGTGTGGACGATCAGTTCCAGACCCATGCGGGCCGCTGTCTCGTCCCGGAAGGCGATCATCTCGCGGAACTTCCAGGTCGTGTCAACGTGGAGCAGCGGAAAAGGCGGCTTCATGGGGTAAAAGGCCTTCAGCGCCAAGTGCAGCATGACCGAGGAGTCCTTGCCGATGGAATAGAGCATCACCGGCCGCTCCGCCTCGGCCGTTGCCTCGCGGATGATCCTGATCGACTCCTGTTCCAGAAGGTGCAGGGGATCTGTTCGTTTCATTCATGGCCTCCGAGATCTTCATATGGGGCCAAGCCCCGATATATCAAAAAGGATACCCAAGCCCCACGAACACCGCCGGCCCATCCTTGCCGAACCCCACATCGATCCGGCCGACGATGTTGGGGCGGACAACCGCCCTGACGCCGATGCCGGGGTTGAATTCGAAGCTTGCGGGGTTTGCCCGGGCCAGCGACGCAAAGACCGAGCCGAAGTCGATAAACGGCGCCACCTCCCAGTCGGCCAGCACGTTGAACAGGCGCCAGCGGAACAGCCTGATGCGCTCCTCCAGGTTGAGTAGCAGATAGCCGTTGTCGATGAAACGGTTGAGGCCATAGCCCCTCAGGGTCGTTTCCCCGCCCAGGGTCGCCCGTTCGAGAAAGGGGATAGCGCGACCCGTTGTCTGTTTGCAGGCCAGACGCAACACCGAGATGTAGCGGGCATCCTGAAGCGGGATAAATTCCTTGGCCTC
>JBEKFJ010000027.1:0-18827 GCA_050013355.1 Oryzomonas sp. | reverse complement strand
GAACTGACAGGAGGCGGCGCCGACAGCCCCGGCAGCAAAAGGGTCACCAATCCGGCAATAGCGGCACAGAGACCGATTACTTGAGTCCTTCCCATCCTTTCGCCGTTCCAGTAACCGTAACCTATCATGGTTGCCTGGACTGCGCCAAAAAGTATCAATGCTCCGACTGCGGTGGGTAGTTTCACGTAAGCATACGAAAAACCGGCAGCATAGACAAACAATGCCAGTGCCGACAACCAGCTCCCCGGCAAACCTTTCGCGGCTCTGCCTCGTGCGCGCGCAATCAGCAACAGCACAACTGCGCCGGAAACAATACGTATGGACGTGAAACTACCGGCATCGATACCGGTGTTCTTTAACGCCATTCTGCACAGGAGCGAATTTGCCGCAAAAAAAATCATGGCAAGCATTGCGAACCATGCAACACGTGCGCGTGAGTTCATAGAGAAGACTTCGATGTCGGGGTATGTGGCATTTCGCGTTCCTGTGTTTCTATTAGATCAATCCTG
Organism: Oryzomonas sp.; assembly: GCA_050013355.1. Lineage (GTDB taxonomy): Bacteria > Desulfobacterota > Desulfuromonadia > Geobacterales > Pseudopelobacteraceae > Oryzomonas. The sequence goes on along the minus strand of JBEKFJ010000027.1, from coordinate 18,318 downwards.
AATCGGCAAAAAACCTCATTTCCGGTCCGCTTAAAAAGAGCCGACAAACCTGGATCATGACGAACTTACCATCAAAGCAAACAAAAACATCGATATTTATTTAGCTGATTAGCATCATGCCCCATCCCCACCCCTGCCCTCCCCTTGAAGGGGAGGGAGATTATTTGTAGCGGGAGAATAAACACTACTCAGATTATTTATTTGATTGCCTCTGCAATAACCTCTGAGATGTCCCTTACCCGAACCGCATCGGCAGCGCCCAGGTCCTTCAGTCCATCCTCCATCATGGTCATGCAGTAGGGGCAACTGACGCAGAGCGTATCCGGCTGCAGCTTCATTGCCTCCTTGACACGCTCAAGATTGATCCTGGTCCCGGACTGCTCTTCCATCCACATCCTGCCGCCGCCCGCGCCGCAGCAAAATCCGTTTTCGTGGTTGCGCGCGAACTCGTCCGGCGATTTTCCGGTTGCGGCCGTCAAAACGGTTCGTGGCGCCTCATAGGTGTCGTTATGGCGGCCAAGGTAGCAGGAGTCGTGAAAAAGCACCTTGCCAAGATCAAGCCGTCCGGGCACTTTGAGCCTGCCGCTCTCCACCAGGCTTGCGATCAGTTGCGAATGGTGCAGAACCTCGATATCGAGACCGTACTGGCGGTAATCATTCTTCAAGGTACTGAAACAGTGCGGGCACTGGGTAACGATCTTGGCGATCCGTTTCTCCCTGAACAGCGCCACATTCTCCCTGGCGATCTTGTCAAAGACAAATTCATTGCCGAGCCGGCGCACGCTGTCGCCGCAACATTGCTCCTCCCTGCCCAAAATTCCCCAGGAGACACCGGCAGCGTTCATGATGGTCGCCAAGGCAACGGTGACGTGCTTGTTGCGGCTGTCGAAGGCGCCGGCACAGCCGACGAAGAACAGATATTCGCTCTCGCCCGGTTTGAAGCTGCAATCGCCGAGTTGACTGCTCCACTTGGTGCGTTCCGAGGGTGCTATCCCCCAGGGATTGCTGCGCTGCTCCATGTTCTCGAACAGGTTGAGGAGTTCCTCGGGGAACCGGGCCTTGTCCTGGACCAGGTGACGGCGCATCTTGATGATCTTGGGCATCTGCTCGATCAGCACCGGACAGACCGTGGTGCAGGCGCCGCAGGTCGTACAGGACCAGATCGCTTCCTCGCAGACCGTCCCGGCCTGTGCTTCGCCGATGAGTGGCACGGTCCCGGTTTTTCCCTCTTTCAAGGCAGGGCCGTTGTTAAACAGGTTGATCTTGATATCGTGAACGATCCGCCGCGGATTGAGCGGTTTGCTGGTGTTGTGAGCCGGGCAGAGATCCTGGCAGCGTCCGCATTCCGTGCAGGTCAGCGAATCGAACAGGTCTTTCCAACTGAACTGTTCAACGGTACCGACACCATAGCGCATCCCCTTTTCAAAGGTCTCCCTCGGCTGGACATTGGGCTTTGTCAGGCTTTTGAAATAGCAGTTGGGGATGGCGGTCAGGATGTGCATGTGCTTGCTGCGGGGCAAGACGTTCATGAAGAGCAGCAGCACCAGTGCGTGCAGCCACCATGAAACCGTTGCCACCTGCCCCAGTACGGTTGCGGGGAGGCCTTTCAGCAGGCCGGCAAGCGCGGATGAAACCGGCTGCCATGATCCGTCCTGCCCCAGGGCGATATGAGCGCCGTTCAGCACAAAAAAGGCCGACATCAGGGTTGCGATCATGGCCAGGATCAGCAGTGCCTCGCCGCTGGCGGGCTTGGTGTAGTCGCTCCCCAAGTAGTCGGGCGGAAAGAACAGGCGGCGGGCCGCTGCAACCAGCACAGCCCCCAGGGCGATTGCGGAGACACCGTCAAACAGCAGTTCCAGGCCATGTTCAAGTGGCGCAGGGAGAGCGGCGGTCAGCCTGAAGCCGGGGATCAAACCCTCCACCAGAAACGCGCCGTTGGCAAGCAGCAATATCATGAATGCCCAGAACAGCAGAAAGTGATTGAAACCGTACGGCCGGGCCAGCACCCTCTTCTGGGCAAAGGCATACCTGAACACTCCCATCAGGCGGGCGGCCGGGTTGTCGAAACGATTCTCCGGGGCACCGATGGCAACCAATTGCAACCGCTGGTAGCAACTGAACAGGAATGAGAGGACGGAAACGGCGCATACGACGGTGAAAACGGTTTGCTGAAGCGACATAGGGTGGTACCTCGTAACAATTTATGGGATCAGGCTGCTGCTCTTGAAGGCTCGTAACAGCCGTTTTGTCTCTTGAGCTCTCGAAACCTAGCGATGAGCGCCGGAATGACCTGGAACAGGTCGCCGACCACCCCGTAGGTGGCGACCTGAAAGATAGGCGCCTCAGGATCGCGGTTGATGGCTATGATAGTCTCCGAATCCTGCATGCCGACCATATGCTGTATGGCACCCGAGATGCCGCAGGCGATATAGATCTTGGGGCGTACGGTCTTGCCGGTCTGGCCGACCTGACGGCTGTGGGCAATCCAGCCGGCATCAACGGCGCTGCGCGATGCGCCCACAACCCCGCCCAGTTCATCGGCAAGCTTCTGCAGCAAGGCAAAATTCTCCTTATTCATCAGGCCGCGCCCACCGGAAACGATGATCTCGGCCGCAGCAACATCGACCTTGTCCTTGCCGTCCCGGTCGTTGATGACTTCCAGCACCTTGACCAGCACATCATTTTCCAGCGGAGCAAAGGTCTCACGGATGAGCTCACCCTTTCTTCCGGGCATGAGATCGGGCATGGGCATCACATGGGGACGCACGGTTGCCATCTGCGGACGGTATCTGTCGCACATGATGGTGGCCATGATGTTGCCGCCAAAGGCGGGGCGGGTCTGCATCAGGTTGCGTTTATCGTCGATCCCGAGGCCGGTGCAGTCGGCAGTCAGCCCGGTTTTGACGACGGTTGCCACCGCGCCGGCCAGGTCGCGTCCCTGTGCGGTGGCGCCCATCAGTATCACCTCCGGGCGGTGTTTCTCGATCAAATGGCAGATTGCCTCCGAATAGGACTGGGTCCGATAGTGGAGATAAACCGGCGCATCAAGGAGGACCGCCTTGTCGGCACCATGCTCGAAAGCCTCGTTGCACAGATGCCCGACGTTATGGCCGATGATGACCGCGCTGAGCGGCACCCCGAGGGTCCCGGCCAGGCCGGACCCGGTCCCCAGCAGTTCCCATGAGACCTTGGCCGTAACGCCCTCGAACTGTTCGACAACCACCCAGACGCCCCGGTAGCCGGCGAGCATCTTCTGAAGCTGCCGCCCTTCTTCGTCCGGCTCCTCTTCGGCCTCATCGACGGCGACCACGGACAACTCAGCCAGGATCTTCAGTTCCTCGGGCGTGAAGTGCATCTCCAGGGCAGCGGCCGGGCAGACCTTGACGCACTTAAGGCAGCCGATGCATTTGGCGGTTTCGATGATCGGCTCGCCCGAGTCGGTCATCTCGATGCAGTTGACCGGGCAGGAGATCTGGCAGCGGGCACCGCAGGCAATGCACGTGCCCTCGATCAGACTGGCAACGCCACGGGGTTTCTTGATCGTTTTCTTTGTGTCGGTCATGGTCGGAACCTCGATTGAAATCTTGTGAAACGTGAATGGTGAAGAAAGGCTTTTTGTCTCTCATCCCTCATCTCTCATCCCTCATCTCTCATCTCTCATCTCTCATCCCTCTTCACGTTTCAGTTACACCGTCAGCAAGTCCTTGCCGAGCAACTTGTCGATCAGGAGATGGGCCGTTCCGACCGGATCGCGGATGCCGTCGCCGATGATCTCTCCCTGAACCCGCTCCGGTGAAAATATCTTGCTGACCCAGGTCGGCGAACCTTTGAGGCCGACCGTTTCGACGTCCAGTTGGAGGATCGAGTTGTCCCAGACCTTGATCTCCCTGTCCCGGGACTCAAGGCGCATCGCAACAAGGGGATAGCGGGGTCGATTAAGCTCCCTGACCACCGTGATCATGACCGGCAGCGGGGCTTCAACGATCTCGTGGCGCCCTTCCAGCTTGCGGCGCACCTTGATCGTCTTTCTCTGGAAATCAATGGATTCGATCCTGTCAACCAGGGTCAGTTGGCTGAAGCCCAGCCGGGAGGCGATGCCGGGGCCGACCTGGGCGGTGTCGCCGTCAATGGTCTGCTTGCCGCAGAAGACGATGCCGACCTTCTCCTGTTTGTCGAGACGTTCGATGGCAGCCGAGAGGACCTTGCTGGTAGCCAGGGTGTCGGCGCCGCCAAAAGAGCGGTCGGAAAGCAATATGGCTTCATCCACACCCAGGGCACACGCCTTGCGCAAGGTGGCCACCGTGTTGGGCGGCCCCATGGAGAGCGCGACGGTCCGCATGCCGTAGCAATCTTTGAGTCTCAGACTCTCTTCCAGGGCGTGGGAGTCGTAAGGATTTATGATAAAGGGGATGCCGTCCCGGATCAGGGTGTTGGTGACCGGGTCGATTTTTACTTGCGTGGTGTCCGGAACCTGTTTGATGCAGGAGATGACAAGCATACGCGCTCCTTGCTATATTCATTACTCATGATACCAACTCGGGAGCACTTAGATGCTCCGAATTTGCGTCGTTATCGCACCTGTAATTCAGCCAGTTCAGCATCGGTAAACACTCGGGAGCGGGTATGAAAGGCTCTGCCTTCCGACCCCTCCAGCGAAAATGTACCTCCATGGCCTTCAATGACATCAATGATCAGCTGGGTGTGTTTCCAGTATTCATACTGCGACTTGCCGATATAGAATGGGCAGCCGCCGATTTCCCCAAGATAGACGTCGCCTGCCCCGATGGTGAGATCGCCGGGCAGGTAGCAGTTGGCTGCACTGTTATCGCAGCAGCCTCCGGACTGATGAAATATCAACTGCCCGTGTTTCCGCTTCAGGAGTTCGATCAGTTCAAGGGCTGCATCGGTTGCTATGACCTTTTCCACCATGGCGTTGTCACCAATAAAAGGGGGCGGATGCCCGCCCCCAAACTTCGCTTAGCAGGTTGTTGAAAATCTACTGCGGGGCTGGTCTGCTGCGTTGCCGCTTGCTCACAAACTCAACGTACCGAGGGGTACGCCTCGCTTCCTCGCTCGCTTGCGCCTTGCATACCAGTCTCCTCGCGACGTTTTTCAACAACCTTGTAGATTCAATAAGAAGAAGTCTTATGATTAGAAGAAGCCGAGTTTTTGTTCGCTGTGACTGACCAGCAGATTTTTGGTTTGCTGATAGTGGTCCAGCATCACCTTGTGGGTCTCGCGTCCGATGCCTGATTCCTTATAACCTCCGAAGGCGGCGTGGGCCGGATAGGCGTGATAACAATTTGTCCATACGCGGCCGGCCTTGATGGCTCGTCCCATGCGGTAGGCGGTGTTGCCGTCGCGGCTCCATACTCCGGCGCCGAGACCATAGAGGGTATCATTGGCAATGGCCAAGGCTTCGGCTTCGTCCTTAAAGGTGGTCACGGCCAGAACCGGTCCGAAGATTTCCTCCTGGAAGATGCGCATTTTGTTATGGCCTTTGAACAATGTCGGCTGAACGTAATAGCCGCCGGCCAAATCGCCGTCCAGATGTGCCTGATCGCCGCCGATGAGCACCTGAGCGCCTTCCTGCTTGCCCAGATCGAGATAGGACGAGATCTTGCTCAACTGCTCCTGCGATGCTTGAGCGCCGATCATTGTGTCGGTATCGAGCGGGTTACCCTGCTTGATGGACTTGACCCTGGCCAAGCAACGCTCAATGAACTTGTCGTAGATGGATTCTTGGATCAGCGCCCGAGAAGGGCAGGTGCATACTTCGCCTTGGTTGAAGGCAAATAGAACGAGGCCCTCGATGGCTTTGTCGAAGTAGTTGTCGTCGTGGCGGGCGATATCGGCAAAGAAAATATTGGGCGACTTTCCCCCCAGTTCCAGCGTGGCGGGAATAAGGTTGTTGGCGGCAGCCTGGGCGATGACGCGCCCAGTGCTGGTGGAACCGGTAAAGGCGATCTTGGCGATGCGTTTGCTGGTGGCAAGCGGCATGCCGGCTTCGCGGCCATAGCCATTGACTATGTTGAGTACGCCGGGGGGCAACAGGTCGGCAATTAGCTCGGTTAAAATCATGATGCTGATGGGTGTCGATTCGGCTGGTTTGAGCACAACGCAATTGCCGGCACCGATGGCTGGAGCCAATTTCCAGGCCGCCATCAGGATCGGGAAGTTCCAGGGAATGATCTGGCCGACGACTCCCAAGGGTTCATGAAAATGGTAGGCAACCGTATTTTCGTCGATTTCGCTGAGACCCCCTTCCTGGGCGCGCAGGCAACCGGCAAAATAACGGAAATGGTCGACCGTCAACGGTATGTCGGCGTTCAGGGTTTCGCGGATCGGCTTGCCGTTGTCCACGGTTTCGGCATAGGCCAGCAGTTCCAGGTTGGCTTCTAAGCGGTCGGCGATTTTCAACAGCACGTTTGCGCGATCAGCGGCTGGGGTCTTGCCCCACGCGTCGGCAGCTGCATGAGCGGCATCCAGTGCCAGTTCAATGTCCTCGGCGCCCGAACGGGCGGCCTTGGTGTAGGCCTTGCCGGTAATGGGGGTGATCACGTCAAAGTATTCGCCTTTGACCGGTGGGACCCATGTGCCGCCGATGAAGTTTTCGTATGTGGCCTTGTACTGTATCTTGGCCCCGGGTCGTCCTGGCAATTCGTAAATCATGATAGCTCCTCCTGTGATGGTGTTCGCCGCACGTTGTGCGGCGAAGTTGTGGTTAACGCCTCTTAGAATGTGGTTTCGTTTTTTGCAACAGCTTCCGGATCTGTACGAGCATGTCTCTGAAGCGTGATAATTGTTGGCCTCTTACCATCAATACAACATCATGGTTTCACCTGTTCTCAGGTGTGAAAAGCTGCTCAGCTAAAGAATGCTTTCAAACTAGGTTGCCCCTTGTCTCTTTCATTTAGCAACGTGTATGCCAAACAACAAAACATTTTTTTATTTTTTAAAGGGGATTGATTTGCACAATAAGGTATCTGGACGGCGTAGCGGTTACAGGGCCGGGAACCGGAATTTGGCAGGGGATTCGGCAGGGCACGACACAAGGCATTCAGAGGATCATGGCGGTTGAATGTTCCCGAGTGTGGCATGAATCGCAGGAGAACACGCAGGAATCAGTTCTCTGTCCGGATGTCATTCAAATTTATAGAACGTTGATTTAAATTATGTAGATAAAATCCGCACTGATGATATTTGCCACACACAATAAACCGCAGCAACCAATCCATGGATCTCAAGGTGTACGATTTCTCCCCACATCACAATGATGCGTGAGGCGCTTTTCCTTCCCTGTTACAACCCGTTCAGGATCTCCCGGCGCTTGCTGCGATATTCTTCCTCACTGATAAGTCCCTTGTCCTTCAGCTCGTTGAGCGTCGTCAGACGATCCGCCGGACTGCGCGGGTCATTGTTGCGCTTCTCCGGTTGAACAGGGGCGGTCTGCACCGGCGGAACCTTCTGTTCGCCGGCAATAGATTGCGGCACCGATGCCCGCCACTCGTCGCTGAACGTCACCCAATCCTTCCTGACCAGGGCGAAACCATTCCGGCCGGGCTGCGGCAGCAGCGTCCACTCTCCCTCCTGGGCTTTTTGTCTGCTGCCGGGGATAAACGGTGAAAGGCGGCGGTCATCACGGTCACTTACATCCCGCTGAACAAGGCCGACAATGACATTAAGCCTGCCCGCCTGGTAAAAAATACGCCCAGTGGTCACCTTCGGGCTCTTGGCAAAACCGTACAATGTGTTGTGCAGGCCAATGATGGCGAACGTAACGTCCTCGCCCGGAGCGGCCTGCTGGAGAGCCTGCTGGAGGTGGGGCGCCAGTACTTGCACGGCCGGTCCGGTGAAAAGGGATTCCGGTTTACCGTCGCCGGTGGCGCGCATGGCAATGGATGAGAGGATTTCGGTGAGACGATCGATATCTATCCTGGCAGGGTGGTCATTGAGAGGTACGTTGCCGGTGGAAACAGAGTCCTGTCGCTCCAGCGCCACAAACTGGTCACGGCTCTGCCAGAGGCGCCGCACATCCGATGCATCGGAGGAAGATGAAAGCATAAAAAGAACCAACAGTGCCGAAATGACGGAACAAAGCCGGTTAGTATCTCTACAGCGAAATGTTTTCATGTTTCCTCCCGAGTGGTGCACGGAATCGTTTTGCACCCTGTACCAATACAACAAATTAATAATGTTTGCCTGATCAACTCGAATAACTTTCCAAAAATGAAAGGGACGCCAAGCGCCCCCTTCATTTGAAGAAAAAAATACCTTTGCATATTTGTTTACTTGCCGGACGACTTCCCTTCAATCTTGTCGAGCAGATCCTTTGTTTCCTGCAATTTTTGTTCGATTTTTTTCAGGTCTTCAGCCGAATATGTCTTTGAGCCTTTTTTAACCTCGGCATTCAGCTTCTTGATCCTCTTCTCAAGTATATCGACCCGGTTCAGACAGTTTTTTGCCGCCAGCTCACAACTGACCTCCTCTTGATGGGTTTCCTGCGAATATGCCGGCATCGTGGCTGACAGCATCAATGCCGCAATAAACATAACGATACAATTTTTCATAATATTCCTCCGATAAAAATATTTTTCGAGCATGGTCTCAAAATGGCAACTTGCCATACCCCATTAGTCCGATGGCTGGCACGAAGAGGCAGCTAAAGCTCAAAATCAAAAACATATAGGCAGCAACCTTTGCGTTGATCTTACCGTATGTGACACCGGTAACGGTAAAACATATAACGACAAACGTCGTGCACATGAATCCCAAGTAGGGTACCACATCGATGATGGTCTTACCGTCTGGTTTTACGCCGCCACCGGTCAAATAAAGGAATGCATACATGGCGCAAACAATGCCGACAACAAGGGCGCCGTTCCCTACGGTCCGCATATCCTCAATGCCTGTCAGAAGTACATGGGCAGTCTGCAGATAAAGCACGCCGAATACGAACAGCAGTCCACCAGTAAAAGGATCTTTGAAAAGAGCCGTCTGAAGAATGGCTCCGATGACAACGAGGGTGCCTACGACAGCAGTAACGAAACCAGTGCTTTTAGCTTCGCCGAATCCCAGAAACAACAGACCGACCGGAACCCACATCATACAGATCAACAACAGTAGCGCTAAGGTCATTTGTATTCTCCTTTGAACGGTATGTTCATGTAAGTTAATTCAATCATTCGGCCGTGGTCGGATCAATGATGGTCTTGACTTCAGCAACGCTGTTGGCCGGGAATCCTCCTTGTTTGGCGTGCTCCAGCACCAACTCCCGGTTAGGGGCTATGTAGATGCAGTAAATCTTGTCATCGGTCACATAGCTCTGCACCCACTGGATTTGCGGACCGAGCCCGGACAGTACGCCGCACGATTTCTGCGAGATGGCCTGCAGATCTTGGGGAGATATCTTGCCGGCATCCGGAATTTCTCTTTCTATGACATATTTGGGCATGACTGGCTCCTTTGCTTTACGTAATCAGTCCAATTACCAGTAAAACATTGTTCCGAGCGAAAACTGGTTGGAGTGCTGTTTGGCACCGTCATACCAGGTGTTTTGGGCGTACGTGTATTCTCCAATGAACTGGGTGAATTTGTTGAAGTTATAGGTAATGTTGGCGGTCCCCGCCTCTTGGTTCTTGATCTGGGCAATTGTAGCGACATTGACGGCATCGAAATCGGTCTGTTCCATGCGGCTTTGCCCGTAGTTTACTCCCAGCATGACGTCGCTGGTCAACTTGTAGGTGGCTTGGGCAAGGAAACCCCAGAATAGCCTCACCTTGCCGTTCCCGTCTTCCGCTGTCCCAAAAAGAGCGCCATCCTGCGCGCTAACCATGCCGAGACCCTTGCCGCCGTAACCGGAGAACAGGAGGTTTACCCCGCTGAATCCGACGCCGACACCATAGGCGCCGCCAATGGATTCGTCGTTCGCGCCGGGACGCGCCAAAGCGGTATCAGTGCGAGGTGCGGTCTGATAAAGGCCGGAAAGCCATGCCTGCATCGTATTGCCGCCGCTGAAGACCGTGGCGTAGGAGATCTCGCTCTCGATGCGCGGCGAGTTGAGCTTGCCCGTGTCTGCAGTAATATTATAGGGTTCACCCACTTCAAGGGCAACCTTCACACCGGCAAAATCCGGCGTGGTATAGCGGATTTGGGGGCCGAAGTTGGCATAGAGATAGCCGGAACCGATATGCCCGAGGGTGGTATCTGCGTTTCTTCCAGGCTGCACAACCCCTGCCGTCAAAAGCGTCATGTCCGTCAGGATGTTCTTGCCCATAAAGAGGTTGAGGGCGCGTCCGGCGAGCAGCTCCCCGTAGTTCCCCTTGGCGGTGTAAAAGATTTCACGAAAGTCAATGGCAGGACTGGTATCAAATCGATTGGCCGTACTGTTCTGTATTGCCGGGTAAATGCCGACCCGGACGGTCGAATCCACCCCGTTGGTGGTGGGGGCCTTGACGGTGAGTCCGACTACCGAGGGCAACAGGCCGATCCCGACGCCGAATCGCTGGTCATAACCTGTACTACCTGTGCCAAGCAGATTCAGGCCGTGACTACCTTTAGGATCGGGACTGGTCGAATTGTAGCTAGCAAAAACGTCTACGATGCCGTCCGTACTGAGCTGCCACCCGTTTTCACCGCCGACAATAAATGCCGCGTTACAAGGTTTTCCGGCTGTTAACACGAGTGCTGTGAGGAGTCCAAGTGCTATTAGTATACCTTTCCTCATAAATGTTCTCCCTTCTCTCAAATAATTTAATTACTTATAAACATTCCCGCTCAGGCTTTCCGACTGAACGCTTGCCGACTCTCCTTTCTATTAGAATAGTGTATTCTTTTGCCCCATTCGTTGTGTCTGGCGGTCAAATAATGCCCTGTCCCTCGTAAAAGGTGCGCTCTGAGCCCCCACTCGTCATGCACAAACATGCCGGTCTTTGCACAAAGGATAATCACCCTGTGCAACCGCAATGCCAAAAATAAAACAATGGTTTAATTGTGTAAAATTAGTCTGTTACAGGCGTGCGATCAATATTCACGTTGTTTCAGATATGTGTGGACTAACGGGACATATTTTATAACGTGCCGGAATTGTTGTATGATATAATGATGAGGAAGAGTTCTACACCGTAGAGTTTAGCACCAGGTTGCTTCGGTCCGAGTGAATTGACGTGTGCAAGTGCAGGTACATAAAATATAATTATGATCGAGCACAAAAATTGATAAAATATAAAACTAGGTTTTTTATTGGGCATGGGCATTGCTTGTAAATTTAGTCATCGTCACATTGATGCCCCCACATCAGTATGACGTGTGAATGTGGTTCGTCACGAAAGGTCTGTTATGGAAACGAAGCAGGACAGCACATTGCATAATTACAAATTTGAAGTGCCTGAAATCATTTTTGGCAGAGGCATGTTGAGCCATGTAGGCGCGTGCGCCCGCAGACTTGGCGGCAAAAAGATCTTTCTGGTCAGCGATAAGGGGCTTTTTCATGCCGGATGGGTCGATCAGGTCATGCGGAGCCTTCTGGATGCCAGGCTTGAATTTATCTATTTTGACGGGATCACCCCAAATCCCAAGGATTGTGAGGTGGAAGAAGGGGTCAAGGAATATCTGCGTCACGGCACCGATGTGATTGTCGGGTTGGGGGGCGGCAGCTCCATGGATGCGGCCAAGGCAATCGCCATTCTTGTCTCCAACGGAGGAAATATTCGTGACTATGAGGGACCGGACCGGATCATTCGTCCCCTGCCGCCGCTGGTACTATGCCCGACGACCTGCGGCACCGGTTCCGATGTCTCCCAGTTTGCCATAATCAGCGATACCGAACACCATCGGAAGATCTGCATCATGAGCCGCTGCGTCGCCCCGGATATCAGCCTGACAGACCCGGACACCCTTGGGACGCTGCCGGATGAGTTTGTCGGCACTACCGCTACCGATGCCCTCAGTCATGCCATGGAGGCCTTTTTTTCGATTGCCTCGACGACCCTCACAGATGTCCATGCCATCAAGGCGCTGCGTCTTCTGGCAACCAGCCTGGCAGATGCTGTTCACGAACGCAGGCCTGAAGATCTGGAGAACCTTGCGCGGGCCAGCCTCCATGCAGGCATGGCCTTTTCCAATTCCATGCTTGGCATCGTCCACGCCCTGGCACATCCGATAGGCGGCCTCTATGACGCAAACCACGGCAGCATCAACGCGATTCTGCTGCCGGAGGTGATCCGCTACGACATCCCTGTTGTCACCGAAAAGCTTCAGGAGCTTGCATGGGGGCTTGGCCACCGTTCCAACGGCGATATCACCGCGGCCGGCGAAAAGGTTCAGGAATCGCTCGACTCGCTTCTGGAGGCCAGCGGGGCTCCCCGCAGTCTGCGCAGCATCGGGGTCCAACGCAATGACCTGCCGGAACTGGCGCGCCAGGCTCTGAAGGACGTCTGCATTGTCACTTCCCCGCGTGAGGCGGATGAAGAGGATCTCCTGCGCATCCTGGAAAGGGTTTACTGATGAACAAGGTTGCCGTGCGGACAAAGATGGACGAAACTTCTCTTGAGCGGCTGCTTGGGTTGGACAGTTCCAAGATCGGATTCTATGCCGAGGTCAAACAGAAGATTCACGAACTGGAGGCGGCGAATCTTGGGTTGCGCAGTAAAAGCAGCGAGCTTCAGGCGACGTTTAACTCTATCAGCGACGGCGTCATCATCTATGATACCAACGGCATGGTGCAGCATCGCAATCACGTCTGCCCGCAGTATTTTCCCAATGAAACGATCCCTGGCTGTTCATGTCGTGAACTTTTTCATCCGGATCAGGAATCCGCTCCTCTTGTTTGTCCCGTAGAACGCGCCCTGGCTGGCGAACGGTTCGAAATATCGATAACATCCCAATTTACCGAGAGAAAAACCTGCTACTTTGATGTTACGGCGACACCGATCGAAGGTGTTAACAGCGAGCAGAATCGTGCCCTCATCTTTCTGCGCGATGTTACCGATAAACGCCTCCATGAACTGCAGCTTATGCAGGCCGAAAAGCTTTCGAGCATCGGAGTACTGGCAGCCGGCGTCGCCCATGAGATCAATAACCCGCTTTCGTCGGTTGCCGGCTATGCGGAGGCCCTCCTGAGGCGTTTCCGGGACGAGGAGTCGCTGGTCAGCGATCCGCGGCTGGAGGATTTTCCCAAATACCTGCAGGTCATTATCCGCGAATCGTACCGCTGCAAAGGGATCATCGACTGCCTGCTCACCTTCAGCCGGAAATCCGACGGTTCCCTCGGCAGTGTCGATATCAACCAGATCCTCGAGGAACTTCTGGAGTTGGTGAGGCACAAGTCCCGCTACGACAAGATCGATATCCGCACCGATCTGCATGCCGATCTGCCCCTTGTCACCGGCGACCCGTCCGGTCTGCGTCAGGTGTTCATGAACCTGGTCATGAACGCGCATCAGGCGATCAAGGGAAGCGGGCTGGTTGAGATCACCACCCGGCTGACCGATGCGGATACGGTTTCAGTCCTGATCCGCGACAGCGGCTGCGGCATTCCCAAGGCTGCCATCGATCAGATATGGGACCCGTTCTTCACCACCAAGGAGATCGGAGAGGGGCTGGGGCTCGGCTTGGCCGTAACCTATAATATCGTCAAGCGGCATGGAGGCGAGATCAGCGTGGAGAGCAAGGTTGGCAAAGGGACTACATTTACAGTCAGGATACCGGTATGCCAGAAATAAAACGCAAGGATATCAAGGTGCTTGTCGTCGAGGACGACAAATCGCTGCGCGAGTTGCTGCAGATGGAACTTTCCCGTTCAGGCTACAAAGTAACGGTGACCTCCAGCGGCGAAGAGGGGCTGGGGCTGTATCGCGAGGAGAGATTCAACGTGGTGCTGCTGGATGTGCGCATGCCGGGCATGGATGGGGTCGAGGTGCTGAAACTGATGCGCGTCGAGTCAAAGGTACCGGAGATTATCATGTTTACCGGCCACGGCACCATCGAGACGGCCGTGGAGTGCATCCAGAACGGGGCATACGATTATCTGACCAAGCCGATCAAGCTCGACGAGTTGGAACTCCTGATCGATAAGGCCTATGAGAAGAACCTGCTGCGGCTGGAGAATATCAACCTCCGGCTGGAGGTCAACCGGCACGGCAGCAACCTCATCATCGGCAAGAGCACCGTTATCCAGAAGGTACTGGACACGGTCAAGCGCTGGGGGGGGACCGACGAGCATGTTCTGGTCACCGGCGAAAGCGGCACCGGCAAGGAACTCATCGCCCGCGCGGTGCACGATGCCAGTCAGAGGGCCAGCAAGCCTTTCGTGACGGTCAACTGTGGGCGTCTCGACGCCAACACCGCCGAAAGCGAACTTTTCGGGCACATGCAGGGTGCCTTCACCGGTGCGAACAAAGGCCGTGCCGGCCTGTTCGAACTTGCCGATACCGGCACCCTGTTCATGGACGAGGTCTCGGAGATGCCGCTCGACGTCCAGGTCAAGCTGTTGCGCATCCTGGAAACCAGCACCTTCCGCCGCATGGGAGGCAGTCACGACATCCACGTTAATGTGCGCTTTGTCTTCGCCTCCAACAAGAACCTGCAGGAGTGCGTCAACCGCAACGAGTTCCGCGAAGACCTCTACCATCGTATCAATCTGCTGCCGATCCCTGTGCCACCCTTGCGTCAGCGGCCTGAAGACATCGTGCCGCTGGCCTGGTATTTTATCAAGCAGAGCCGCGAGAACGACTGCAGTGAATGGGAGATAAGCGAGGGTGCCATGTCTGCACTGACGGCCTACCAGTGGCCGGGGAACGTCCGCGAGTTGCGCAATACCATCCGACGCGCTTGTATCCTTGCCACCGAGCCGGTCATAACGCCGGACCTGTTCCCCTTCTCCCCCCCCAGGACAGCCTATGTACCCGTCGCCGCCATGGACGCTTCCGAACGCGGCACCCCGGCGGCCATACCGCTGTGGATCGTGGAGCGCGACCACATCCTCAAGGTCCTGGAGATGGTAGAGCAGAACAAGAGCAAGGCCGCAAAGTTGCTGGAGATCGACCGAAAGACGCTCTACACCAAGCTGGAGCGTTACGGACTGGAAGGTTGAAACGCCGCCCGCCAATCATTTGCCTTCAGCAGCGCTCTTCCACCTTGAGTGTGGATTTTTTACCCAGTTTATGGCAAACCCTGCTCACCACCCGTCCCAAGTCGCTTCGAGCCTTGCTCGGAACCGGCTGTAATGCTCTTTTTTATTAGCCTTTTCCTCGCGTCGCATGCCTGCGTCCGCTGTTATGGGTATTTTTTCTACAGAGGGAGTTTTTTGCCCGGTTGTTGGTGATTTTTACCCCACATCAGTGCAACTGTCTGCGGCGGCTGAGGAGAGGCGCACCAGCCACCTGTGCTGCGTAGCGGATAGAAGGGCCCCAGCCCTAATCGCATGGCACCGGAAACTATCAACATGCCCGGATGACCCGGCATGACCGCAAAGCAAGATTCGAGACCCATATGAGCATGCACACACTCCAGGATATTTTTCAGGCACATGGGATTCGCCCACCGAAAACACTCACTGTCGCCATCACCCCGGACTGCAATCTGTCCTGTGCCCACTGCTGGGTCGAAGCCGGCAAGGCTCCAAAGAGTTCCCACGTGCCGGAATGGTCGCTTTTGAACATTATCAGGTACTTCGCAGACCTCGGTGGCGAGGGTATCTGTTTCACCGGCGGCGAACCGCTCCGTCATCCCGGTTGGCTGCGGGTCATGCAGTTTGCCGACACCGTAGGCATCGGCGAGATCACGCTGCAAACAAATGGCATACTGATCACGGACCGGCAGGTAAAACAACTCCGCCTATCCGGCCTGTCGCGGCTCACGATCAAGATCAGCCTCGATGGGGCAACGGCGGATACCCACGACAAGGTACGTGGACATGGCGCCTTTGCAGCAACCATGAAAGGCCTCGGCAGGCTGGTGCAGGGAGGGTTGGCGCACAACATTTC
Organism: Oryzomonas sp.; assembly: GCA_050013355.1. Classification (GTDB taxonomy): domain Bacteria; phylum Desulfobacterota; class Desulfuromonadia; order Geobacterales; family Pseudopelobacteraceae; genus Oryzomonas. The sequence goes on along the minus strand of JBEKFJ010000027.1, from coordinate 2,335 downwards.
TGTCCATTTCACCGAGATGCGTCACAATCTGGAGGAGTTTCCCGATCTGCTGGAGCTGGCGGAACGGATGGGTTTTTCTTCCGTCACCGCCGGTACGCTGGTCCCGTGCAGGCGTGCGGCCGGGAGCGATGCACTTGCGCCACCGGATTGCGACCAGTATATGCGCCTGATCGACCGTTATAATAACGACCAGTTATTCCGGAAACGCTATGACTCGTTCGGCAGCATGGCGGCACTGATATGGCGCAAGGGGGACACGCGCCGCACAGAAGGCTGCACGTTTGTGGAACATCCGTATCTCACGCCTGATGGCAGACTCTATCCCTGCCTTATGTTCCACAACGATGATTTTTCCGTCACCGGGGTATATGAAAAAGGCCTGGAAGCGGCACTTACTGAAGGCTCACGACTCTGGTCGTCGCTACAGCACATAAGCAGGACCCGGCTTGCCTCGCTCCCGGAATGTCGGGATTGTGCCGGCTCTGCTGCCTGCGCCGGTGGCTGCATGGGTCGGGCCTGGAGCGGTTGCGGCAACCTGCAGGCCAAAGACGACCGCTGCACGGTGCGGCAAACCATTTATCAGCGCCATAAGCCTGTTGATTGATGACCCGCGCCATACCCGCCGGAAGCACTTCAATACATCACCGCCATCGGCTGTTGTGGATATTTCCCCCACTGTAGACAATCTCCATAGCCAAAAACACCTAGTGCATGCAAAAATATAAAAAACTGTTTCACAAATCCACGTCCCATCATCCTTCCCAAGAACGCTAAATCCGAAAAACAACAGTAATTTATCGTTATTATTATAGTTATTTACTTGGCATTCAACTTGCTAAGCAGATAATCACAACAGTAAAAATGATTTTTTCTACAAAATAGAATGGTTTATTGGCAGCGGCATCTGTTGCATATAAAACGAAGTTATAGGGAGGTGATATCGCGAAGGAGGTTAAACGAACCCGGTTGCAGTACTAAATCGCTCACAACGAAACATCACATTCACAGCAGGTAACACAACACAAAGGAGGAAGTACCCATGTCCCACAACAAAGACGTAAAACGGACCCTGAAGAACGAAAGACTGGAATACCCGATCAAGATGATGCACGCATATCCCTCCGTAAATGTCGGCTGGGGTGCACATACAATGGTTGGCAATGATGCCAAGTCATTGGGAATGACTAATGCCCTGATCGTAACCACCGGCCTTCGCGGAACCGGTATTGTCGAGACGATACAGGGCGTATTGAAGGCTGCCGGGGTCAATTCCACGGTGTTTGACAAAGTAACCCCCAACCCCAAGGACCACGAAGTAATGGCAGGCGCCAAGGTATTGGCATCAGGAAAATTTGACGGTATCATCAGCCTCGGCGGCGGCAGCTCCCACGATTGCTGCAAGGCCATTAAACTCGTTCACAGCCATGACGGCCAGGATGTGCGTACTTTTGAAGGCGCATTCAAAGCAACCAAGGCCAACACGATCCCCCAACTGGCCATCAACACCACATCGGGTACCGGTTCGGAAGTGTCCTGTTTCTCGATCATCAACCATACCGACAAGAAGTACAAGATGGCTCTTTTCGATCCCAACTGTACGCCCAGCAAATCTGTCAACGACCCGCTGATCCATCAGTGCATGCCTGGCGACCTGGCTGGATACACCGGCATGGATGCCCTTGCTCATGGCGTTGAAGCTATCACGTCCCGTCTGGGTGTCATCTCTGCCTATGGTCCCGGTCTGAGCGCAATTTCCTTGATCTTTGGAAACCTGCGTCAATCGGCAATGAACAGAAACAACGACAAAGCCGTCGAGGCGATGGTCTGGGCTGAAATGGCAGCCGCCTACAGCTTTAACAGCGCCGGTCTTGGACTTATCCACAGCATGGCCCATGCTCTGGGCGGTATGTACGATGCTCCTCATGGTCTCTGTAACGCCATCGGCCTTGGCCCGGTTATGAGGTTCAACCTTCCGGCCTGCCCGGAGCGCTTCAAGATGATGGCACAGGCTGCCGGCATTGACACAAATGGCATGTCCGATATGAAAGCCGGCGATGCATTTATCCAGGCTTGTCTGGAACTGAAAGCTGATCTGGGCATCACCAAGACCTTCACGGATCTCGGTCTGCTTGAAAAAGACGTCGAAGGACTGTCACGCTTCTCAGTAAATGATATCTGTACCGAGGGCAACCCGACAGATACCGGTCTGCAGGACATGATCGGCATCTTCCACCAGTGCATGTAATTATTTGATTCGTTGTGTGCCTAGGTGATTTATGCCGCTGGCCCCGAAGGGAGGAAACCCCTCACCGGGTGCCAGCGGCATATTTATTGA
>JBEKFJ010000026.1:0-18869 GCA_050013355.1 Oryzomonas sp. | reverse complement strand
TCATGCTGCCGGAAATGGATTTGATATAGTCCCACACCGCCCGCCGCGACTGGGGATCGAGCCCGGTGGTCGGCTCGTCAAGGAACAGCACCCGCGGCTCGTGCAGGAGCGCCCGGGTGACCACCAGCCTGCGCTGCATGCCGCCGGAATAGGTATCGGGAAAATCCTTCTGCCGGGCCGCCAGCCCCATCAATTCCAACAGTTCGTCGATCCGTTTCCGGTAGTGCCGGGGCTCCATGCCATGCAGCCGGGCGTGCAGCTCCAGGTTTTCCCGCGCCGTCAGGTAACGGTCCAGGCTGTTCTCCTGGGGAACCACCCCGATCAGACGACGGATCTCGCGGCCAAAGCTTCGGGTATCCAGCCCATCGATAAAAGCCTCGCCCGAGGTCTGGCGCATCAACGTCGTCAGGACGCGGATCAGGGTGGTCTTGCCGGCGCCGTTCGGCCCCAGCAGGCCGAAGATCGACCCCTGGGCCACTTCCAGGTCAAAGTTATCCAAGGCAGTCAGGTCGCCGTAACGTTTGGTAAGGCTATGGGTGGTTATGGCTGCGGGCATGGCTAGATCAAACCCTCCAACGGTCCGCCTTTGGCACCCAATGCTTCAACCTTTCGTTCAACTCCCGGGTCATCCTCCAGCACCGGGGCATGGAACGGTTTCACCCGGGCGTCGATCACCAGCGGCCCGCTGCAACCCCAATGCTTTGAGCGCTGTGAAGCGCCGATACCATAGATATCCGCGGCAGGGTTGGAGCGGGTGAAGGCCACCCAGAGGAAATTATTGAGGGTCGCCGCCGTGAAGGGAGCGTCATCGCAGATGACGATCAATGGAAAGCCGTCGAAACAGCCCCTCTCGCCGTAGAAACGGCAGAACTCCTCAATGGCCGGGTCGCTCTCGCCCCTCCCCTGCCTTGACCGTGGCCCCTGGATCGCCAGGATGCCGGGCAGGCAGACCCGGGCAGGACCGAAGCCGGGCGGCAGTTCCAGTCCGGCCGGCACCTCGGGCGCCAGCCTGCGCCTAGGCGGACCGGCGGCGGCAATGACCACCTTGGACCCCTCGTTGAGCCCGGAGCCGCTGTAATCCAGGGTGTCGATGGTGGTAGCGGTCTGGAAGTGCAGGTCGGTGCGCCAGTCGGCCCGCTCCAGCACATGGCGGAAAAAGGCGTCAATGTCATGGGTATGCAGGCCGGGAGCGTCTTCATGGGCAGCGATGAACAGGTATTTGGCCAGGGAGAGCTGGCCCTGGCCAAGGATGGCGTTGGCAATGGTCAGAAGCTCCTGGGGTCGGCGCTCCAGTGCATAGGGGACATACCGCTCGCTGGCCACGGCCAACAGCAGCGGATGCACGCCCGCGGCGTCCACGGCATGCACCTCCCTGACGCCACTGATCACGCTCGGGATCAGTGGACCGGTCAATTCGTGGATAAAGGCGCCGAAACTGGTGTCCTCCTGGGGGGGGCGTCCGACGGTGGTAAAGGGCCAGATGGCGTCACGGCGGTGATAGACCGCCTCCACCTGGATGAAGGGAAAGTCGTGGGCCAGGCTGTAGTAGCCGAGATGGTCGCCGAAGGGGCCTTCCGGCAGGGTTTTTCCGGGATCGACCACGCCGCAGATGCAGAAATCGGCCTCGGCCGAGACCGGCAGGTGCCCCGACAGGTGCGCCATGGGGATACGGTGGCCGCCAAGAAGCCCGGCAAAGGACAGCTCCGGCATCCCTTCCGGCAGCGGCATGACCGCCGCCACGGTCATGGAGGGGGCTCCGCCCACAAAGACGTTCACCCGCAGCAGGTCGCCCCGTTCGATGGCCTCGGCATGGTGCGCCCCGATACCGCGCTGGATCTGGTAGTGCAGGCCGGCCTGCTTGTCGGGAACATAGCTGTTACCGGAGATCTGCACCCGGTACATCCCCAGGTTGGACGCGCCGAAACCTGGGTTGGCCGGGCTTTCGGTGTAGACCTGCGGCAGGGTGATGAAGGCCCCGCCGTCGTTTGGCCAGGATACGACCTGGGGCAGGCTGGACAAGGTGGTGCGGCATTCCAGCACCGGCGCATGGGAGACGGTTTTAGGCAGGAGACGGCAAGCGGCAAAGGGGGCTTTCAGGGCGTCCAGCGGGTGTTTGACCAGGGAAAACGGATTGAGCTTGGCATCAACCAGGCAACGGATGTCGGCCAGACTGTCACGGAAGATGAAGCGGGTTCGCTCCAGGGTGCCGAACAGGTTGCCCAACAGGGGAAAACGGCAATTGACCGGATTGGTGAAGAGCAGCGCCGGTCCGCCGGCCCGGTAGACGCGCCGTTGAACAGCCCCGATTTCGAGATGCGGATCGAGCGGCGTACTGATGCGCAGCAGCATGCCGCGGCGCTCCAGGTCGCCGACGCATTCCTGCAGATTACGGTATCCCATAGGTCGCCCGCCTACTGAAGCTTCTTGATGATTATTTCGGTCAGGCGCAGTTTTTCCTGCATCGCCATGATCTCCCGCCGAGACGACTCCTCCGTGATGTGCACCAACCCCTGGCTGAGCAGCTTTTCCGCCTCGTCGAAGTGGCCGGCCTTGTGGCGCATCCGAGCCAGCGCCTCAAGGTACGGGGCGCCCTGCGGGTCCAAGGCTACCGCCTTACGCAGCGAGGCCTCGGCCTCTGCCTCTTTGCCGTTTTTGTCGTCCTTCAGCCCCTTTTTGAAATATACCATGGCGATGATGTCGTTGATCTCTTTGCGGTCGGCAGCCTGTTCAAGCTTGGCGGCCGCCTGTTCAAGAAAAGCGACCGCCTCGTTGTAACGGCCGCTGCGGACATAGACGGCCATGACGGTATGGATGCTGTCCTTGTTCTGCGGGTCGAGTTGGTAGGCCTGCATCAGGATCTTCAGCGCCGCTTCGTACTCTGCCTGGGCAAGCAACGTGCGTCCCTCTTGGGCGAGGGCGTTGACGCGAAGCCCTTCATTGTCCCGCGGTAAAACTGTATTCCCGGCCAGGGCCGGTGCTGCGGCCAACAGTGGGATCAAAAGGGCAATAACCCTGACACCGACAAATTTCATAATCCCCGCACCTCGTTCCTCGTTATAAATGGACACATAGCCTTTTTAGAGTATCATTGTAACAAGACAAACACAATCAGGATTGCTGCGATTTAGAGTTCCGCGCGGTTCGTCGCGGGAAGTAATTACGAGCAATTTTGGCTGGTGCCGACATGGCTATCCGAGCCTTGCTTGATCTGCAGTTATGCGTTATGATAAAACATCATCTCACAAATGGGCAGGCGGTTGTGACCCCTACTCGTAAATCATGAACACAAAGGAGGTCAGTATGTTCAGGAAGATTCAGGCAACGACGTTGGCCCTGATACTGGCATTGCCGGTGGCAGCCCATGCCGCCAAGGTAAAAATCGGTTTTATCAACTCGATTACCGGCCCCGAGGCCCCAATCGGAGAAAACATCACCAACGGTGTCTCCCTGGCCATCGAAGACCTGAAGAAAAAAGGGATCGACGTCGACCTTCTCAAAGAGGACGACACCGGCAAACCGCAGATAGCCATGAGTGCCATGGAAAAACTGGCTGGCGAGGGTATCGCCGGCGTGGTCGGCCCCTACACCTCGGCCTGCGCCAATGCCGTCGCCAAACTGGCTGAAAAGTACAAGGTGCCCGAGGTGATCCCCGCCGCCGCCAAGGAAGAGATCACCCGGCAGGGCTACAAGTGGGTCTTCCGCCTGAACGCACCGGCCGACAAGTACGCCTCGGTGATCATCGATGCGGCCCTCGGCCTGGGCAAACCGAAAACAATCGCCTTTATCTATGAAAATACCGATTTCGGCACCTCTACCGTCAGTTCGGCCAAGGCGTACGTGGCCCTTAAGGGGATCAGGGTAGTTGCCGATGAACCCTACTCCAAGGGCTCGCCCGACTACCGGTCGACCCTGACCAAGATCAAAGCACAAAATCCCGATCTGGTTTTCATGGTCTCCTACGTAGCCGACGCCATTCTGTTGATGCGCCAGGCGAGGGAGATCGGTCTGCAGCCCCAGGCATTCCTCGGCGGCGGCGCCGGCTTCACCACCGCCCAGTTCGCCAATGAGAAGGACATCTCCAACTATGTCCTCTCCAGCACCCAATGGACCAAGGATGCCAAGTGGCCTGGAGCGAGGGATTTCTTTAATCGCTACAAGGCCAAATTTGGCAAGGAACCGACCTACCATGCCGCTTGTGGCTATGAATCCATGATGATCCTGGCGGAAACGGCGGCCAAGGCCGGAGGTGACCGTGAAAAAACCCGCGCAGGGCTGAAGAGCGGCTCGTGGAATGGCGTCATGGGCAACGTAAAGTTCGCCGACTATGACGGCTTTACCAACCAGAACAATCACCAGATGCTCGTGGAACAAATTCAGCACGGCGTCTACGAAACCGTTTTCCCGAAACAGTATGCCGCCAGAAAAGCGATTTATCCATTCCCCCGCTGGAAATAGAAGCCGTCACGATGCCATGGACATTGGGCGCAAAGGGACTCCGTCCCTCAACCCCATTGTCCATGGCCCCTCGTCTATAACCCGGAGTCTCTAACATGACAATTTTTCTGCAATCGTTAATCAGCGGCATCCTGATCGGTGGTGTCTATGCCCTGATCGGCATCGGCCTGACCATCATCTACGGGATCATGCGGGTCATCAACTTCGCCCACGGCGATCTCCTGATGATCGGCATGTACCTCACCTATGAGCTTTTCACCCTGTTGAAAATCGATCCGTTCGTATCGATCATCATCACCATCCCGCTCATGTTCCTGCTGGGGGGGGTCCTGCAAAAGGTCTTCATTAACCGCGTGATCGGGGCGCTCCCCCAAAACCAGATCCTCCTGACCATCGGCCTCGGCCTGATTCTGAGCAACACCATGATGCTCATCTACACATCGGACTACAAGATCCTTACCACACCCTATTCTTCCAGCAGTTTCAAGGTGCTCCGTTCAATAGTCAATCCGGACAGGTACGAGAACCTCTACGACAAGGGGAACACACTCTACGACAAGGCACTCGCGGCAGGCAGCGGCGAAAAGGTCGCGCTTCTCGAAAAGGCCGGCAGGAAGTACGCGGAGGCTCTGACCGTAAAACCGGACCAATTCCGCGGACTGAACAACTGGGGTGTGTCGCTCGCCACGATGGCGCGTCTCAGGTCGGGGAATACGGCCGATCTCCTCTACAGGCAGGCCGACGAAAAATTTTCACAAGCCGCGCCCCTGGGCGACGACGACTTTGAAATAGCCTACAACTGGGGCACCGCTCTGGCCGGTCAAGCCGCCACCAAGACCGGTCCGGAAGCGGACGCACTGTTTGCCAAAGCATACGAGAAATTCAAGGCAGCCGAAGAGATCAGACCCGACAGTGTAGATCTCCTCAACACCTGGAGCACAACCCTGTGCGGCCAGGCACGTTTGAAAACCGGCGCGGCAGCCGACAAGCTCTACAACGACGCCTACGAAAAATACACTGTGGCACGGAAAGATCAGGCAGCCGACAATAACAACTCGGACTCGGACGGGGGTACCGCGACTGCTGCAAGTAAATCCATAGCTGAGATAAAGACAACCCTTAGCCAGGTCTACGGGAACTATTCCCCCCAGTTCAGGATGAAACCGGACAAACGAGACGCCGGGGTCTCTGTATCCACACCGCTGGCCATTTCCTTCATCATTACCATGGCCCTCACCATCCTCCTGTACTGGTTCCTGTTGAAGACCGACACAGGACAAGCAATCCGGGCCACTGCCCAGGATTGGGAAGCAGCTCAACTAATGGGCATCAACGTCAAACGGATGGGAATCATCGCCTTTGGCCTCGGTTCCGCTCTGGCCGGGACTGCGGGGGCGCTGATCTCTCCAACCTACTACATCTTTCCCCAGATCGGCAGCACCTTCACCCTCAAGGCCTTTATCATCACCGTGCTCGGTGGGATGGGGAGCGTCGTGGGCGCCACCCTGGGGGGTATCATCATCGGCATCGCCGAGTCGATGAGCGCGGTGTACATTTCCAGTGGTTGGAAGGACGTGGTGGTATTAGTCCTCTTCCTGCTGGTGCTCCTCTTCAAGCCGTCGGGCCTGATGGGCAAATCCAGAATGTAGCGGGGAACAGACCAAATGAAACGACTACTCGACCCTGAAATCACAACCGGCGGCGCGTCCCTGGCCGGTGTGCTGATCGCCATTACGTTACTGGTCTTCCTCTTTTTATTCCCCAGGATGGTCAGCGACCCGTATACGCTCCACATCATGATCCTGCTCTTCCTGAGCACCATCATGGGGCAAAGCTGGAATATCCTCGGCGGATATACCGGCCAGTACTCGGTAGGCCATGCGGCCTATTTCGGGACTGGCGCATACGTAACCATGATGCTTATGCAGTACCGGCAGGTCCCTCCCTGGTACGGCATGTGGGTAGGCATGGCCGTCGTCGTGGCAGTGGCGCTGATCATCGGCTCCATCTGTTTCCGGCTGCGCGGCCCTTACTTCGTGCTTGCCTCCATTGCAGTGGCCGAGATCATTCGCTTGTCGGCAATCAACCTGAAGGAGATCACCAACGGCGCGGAGGGCATCCTGATCACAGAAATTCCCCCGTTCAAGTTGGGGGAAACCGTCATCACCGACTTTCTCACCAAGGTGCCGTTCTATTACATCGGCTTGGTACTCGCTCTGCTGACCATCGTCATCACCTGGCTGGTGCAACGTTCCAAGCTCGGTTACTATTTCCAGGCGATACGGGAGGACCAGGATGCGGCCCATTCCCTTGGGATCAATCTCACCTTCTATAAAAACATAGCCCTGATCATCTCGGCCATGCTCACTTCCTTGGCAGGGAGTTTTTATGCCGTGTACGTCGGCTTTATCGACCCTCCCACAGTGCTGGGCCTTGATACATCGGTGCAGATAGTCCTCATTTGCATCATCGGCGGCATCGGCACCATTTTCGGACCGGTTGTCGGTGCGCTGGTACTGGTCCCGGTTTCCGAAGCGCTGCGGAGCAATCTGATTGCCCAGGCAATCTTCGAAACGGGGCTGATCTCGCCAGACTCGGGTGTGGGCACCTTCCTGAAGGAAAACTTGGCCCATGCCCATGCCCTGATTTATGGCATCATGGTGGTGATAGTTATCCTCTTCATGCCCGACGGGGTCCTCGGATTCTTCAAGAAACTGGCGGCCAAGATGGCTAAGGAGTAGGCAATCATCCGCTTAACGGACGCGCTATGCGCCCGTACAAACCGGCAACAAGGACAAACTCAATGGCAATTTTGGAAATCAAGCACGTCAGCAAGTTCTTTGGGGGCCTGGCGGCCAACTCGGACGTCTCCTTCGACATAGAGCAGGGCATGATCATGGGGCTGATCGGACCGAACGGTGCCGGCAAGACGACCCTGTTCAACTGCATCACCGGTTACTACCCCCCCTCCAACGGTGAAATCCGCTTCCAAGGCCGGAAAATGAACGGACTGCAGCCGAACGCGGTCTGCAAGCTGGGGATGGCGCGCACCTGGCAGAAGGTGCGGCCTTTGGCAAAGATGAGCGTGCTGGACAACGTCATCGTGGGGGCTTTGTGTCGCACCAACTCCCTTAAAGTTGCTCGTGGCATGGCCATGGAGCAGATCCGGATCGTCAAGTTGGGGCACAGGGCACAATTCCCAGCCGGCGGCCTCCCTATAGGCGAACGCAAGAAACTTGAAGTGGCGCGCGTCCTGGCGACCCAGCCCAAGCTCCTGCTCTTGGACGAGGTCATGGGTGGGCTCAACCCCGCCGAGAGCGAGGAGATCATCCAACTGATCCTCGAGATCAAGAAACACGGCATCACCCAGATGGTCATCGAACACGACATGAAGGCCATCATGCGCATCTCCGACCGGATCGTGGTCCTCAACTCGGGTGAGAAGCTGGCCGAGGGTGCGCCGCAGGAGATCGTCAGCAACCCGGAGGTCGTTACAGCCTATCTGGGCAGTGAATAACAATTGAAATTTGCCACAGAGCCACGGAGAAAAACGCAACAAAGAACATCTGCCACAGAGACACGGAGAAAACCTGGAGTAATACAAACAAAATACAATGTTTCTTATTTGGGTTTACTCCGAAATTGTTGTGTTTTTCTCTGTGAACCTCTGTGTCTCTGTGTCTCTGTGGCAGATTTAATTAGAGGTAGCTATGCTCTCCATCGACAAGCTCAACTTTAGCTACGGCGACCTGAAGTTCATCTGGGACATCGACATGGAGGTCCATGAGGGGGAGATCGTCACCGTGGTCGGCGCCAACGGCGCCGGCAAATCCACTACCCTCAAGAACATTTCCCGCCTGGTGAAGCCGACCTCAGGCAGCATCACCTTCCTTGGAGAGGATCTCGAAAAGCTTGAATCCTACCATGTGGTGGAGCGCGGCATCGTCCAGGTCCCCGAGGGACGGAAGATATTTCCCGATATGACGGTCCTGGAAAACCTGCGCATGGGATCGTATATCAAGAGCGCCAGGAAAGCACGCGAGGCGAACGTGGAGCGGGTGTTCGGCATGTTCCCCCGCCTGAAGGAGCGTGAAAAGCAGTTGGGGGGCACCATGTCTGGCGGCGAGCAGCAGATGCTGGCCATAGCCCGCGGCCTGATGGCCAACCCGAAGCTGTTGTTGCTGGATGAACCGTCGCTGGGTCTTTCGCCGCTGTTTGTCAAGATTATCTTCGAAATCATCCAGGAGATCAACCGGCAGGGGGTCTCCATCCTGCTGGTTGAACAGAACGTTTTCCAGTCCCTGAAGATCGCCCACCGTGCCTATGTGCTGGAGACCGGCCGGGTCGTCCTGACCGGGGGGGGAACGGACCTGCTCGATAACGAGCACGTAAAAAAGGCATTTCTGGGGATGTAAAGGCGGATGAGAGATGAAGGATGAGAGAAAAATCTTTCGTCCGCCTTTCTCATCTCTCATCTCTCATCGGTTCTAACCAAGAGGAAAGGAAACCGCCATGCAAACCGTCGCACAATGGATGACCCCCAACCCGATCACCATTGAGGAAAACGCCTCCATCATCGAGGCGATCCACCTGTTGAAGGAGAAGAATATTCGCCGCCTGCCGGTTACCCGCAAGGGGAAATTCTGCGGCCTGATAACCGACCGGATGATCAAGGAATACACACCCGGCAAGTCAACACCCCTGGATACCTGGGAGGTGCATTACGTGCTCTCCAAGGCCACGGTCAAAGATGCCATGAACCCCAATCCCCACACCATCCAGCCCGATGCGCCACTCTGCCAGGCCGCGCAGTTGGTTCACGACAAAAAACTCTACGGCCTGTGTGTGACCGACAAAAACGGCGACCTGGTGGGGCTTTTGACCACCACCAATTTCATGGAAGCCTTGATTGCCATATGCAGCACGGAGTGATTCCGGTGACAACGGTTTGGCCGGTATCAGCGTTTGACGCGGGGGTCAAGGGCGTCCCTGATCCCCTCGCCCAGCAGGTTGTAGGCCAGCACCGTCACCAGGATGGCAAGACCGGGAAACAGGGACAGCCACCAGGCGAATTCGATGTAATCCTTGCCTGAGGTGAGGATGTTGCCCCAACTGGGGGTCGGCGGCTGGACGCCGATACCGAGGAACGAGAGGGCCGACTCGGTCAATATGGCGCCGGCGATGCCCAGGCTGGCCGCCACCAGGGCCGGCGAGACGGCGTTGGGCAGGATATGGCGGAAGATGATGCGCCTGTCGGAACAGCCGATGCAGCGGGCAGCCATGATGTAGTCCAATTCGCGGATGGAAAGTGTCTCCGCCCGCACCAGTCGGGCCACCCCCATCCAGCCGGTCAGGCCGATGACGATCATGATGTACCAGATGGACGGCCGTAGAAAGGTAATCACCGCCAGGATCAGGAAAAAGGTCGGAAAACAGAACATGATGTCAACGACCCGCATGAGGACGTTGTCGATCCAGCCGCCGTAGAACCCGGCCACCAACCCCAGGATCGTGCCGATCAGCACGGCGATCCCGGCCGCCGCAAACCCGACCAGCAGGGAGATCCGCGCCCCGTAGATGATCCGGCTGAACACGTCGCGTCCCAGATCGTCGGTGCCGAACCAGTGTTTCAGGGAAGGGGGTTCCAGAACCGCCCAGGCGTTTATCTCATAAGGGCCGAAGCGTACGATCAGGGGGGCCAGCAGTGCGACCGCCAGCATCAGCAGCACGACGATTGCGCCGGCCACGGCAAACCTGTTGCGGGTCAAACGAGGCCAGAAAACGGCCCGGAAATAGGAATACTGTCCGATCACTGTGCCCCCCTCCCCTCCCTGATGCGCGGGTCGGCAACGGCATAGCAGACATCGGCCACCAGGTTGCCGATCAGAGTCAACAGCGCGCCGATGATCACGATACCCATCACCACCGGATAGTCGCGGGACATGACCGCTTGGTAGAAGAGTTGTCCCATGCCGGGGATGGCATAGATGGTCTCGAAGATGACGCTCCCGCCGATCAGGCCGGGAATGGCCAGGCCCGCCTGGGTGATCAGCGGCAAAAGGGCGTTGCGCAGGGCGTGCTTGTAGATCACCACCCGCTCGGAAAGCCCCTTGGCCCGGGCGGTGGTGATGTAATCCTGGCCGATCACGTTCAGCATGGACGAGCGCATGTAGCGCGACAACCCTGCCAGGCTGCCGAAGGAGGCCACGAGGATCGGCATGCAAAGATGCCTGGCCATGTCACCGATATAGTGCATCAACCCGTAGCTGTCGCTCCCCAGGGTATGCAACCCCGAGATGGGGAGCCAGTTCAACTTGACGCCGAACAGGTACATCAGGAGCAGCGCCAGCCAGAAGGTCGGCACGGCAAAACCGACGAAGACAAAGACGGTGATCCCCTTGTCCAGCCAGGTATCACGGTGAGTGGCGGCCAGGATGCCTATGGGGATCGCCAAGCCGAACTCCAGCACCAGGGCGATGATGTTGAGGGAGAGGGTAATGGGCAGACGCTCCGTGATCTTGTCCCTGACCGGCCGGTTGTCCGAGGAAAAGGATTGTCCCAGGTCCAGCCGCGCCAGCTTGCCGACCCAGGTGAAATACTGCTCGGCTAGCGGCCTGTCCAGGCCGTAGAACTTGCGCAGCCGCTCGCGGGCCTCCTTGCCCACCTTGGGGTTCATGGCCATCTGCATTTCCACCGGCTCGCCCGGCGCCAGATGGACGACCGAAAAGGTGATCAGGGTTATGCCGACCATGAGAGGGATCAGCATCAGGATGCGTTTGAGAAGATAACGTGTCATATCAATACACCTGCTCGGCCTTGGGCACGTACCACTTGATCTGGTTATAGCCGATGCCGATCGGGGCCGGTTTCACGCCTCGAATGCGGGCGCTGACCACCGGCAGGGCATCCGGCACGTAGAGGAAGGTGTAGGGCTGCTCGTCGGCCATGATCTCCTGGATGCGGAAGTAGGCCTTCTTGCGTTTTTCGATGTCAAAGGTGCTGCGTCCCTCCACCAGCAGGCGGTCCACCTCGGCGTTCTTGTAGCCTATGAAGTTCAGTTCGCCCGGATTGGTCTTGCTGGAGTGCCAGACATCGTACATGTCCGGGTCCGGGCTCGTGGTCCAACCCAGCATGACCGCCTCGAAATTCCCCTTGTCCACGAACTCCTTGAGGAAAGCTGCCCACTCCACGACGCGGATCTTCACGTCGATCCCCACAAACTTCAATCGTTGCTGGATGATCTGGGCCGTCAACAGCCGTTGCTGGTTCCCCTGGTTGGTCAGGATGGTGAAACTGAACGGTTTGCCGTCCTTCACCAGGATGCCGTCGCTGTTTTTCTCCTTCCATCCTGCCTGGGCCAGGAGTTCGGCCGCATGTTTGGGGTCGTAGGCGATGTCTTTAACGTTGGGGTTGTAGGCCCAGCGTCCGGGAGGAATCGGCCCCACCGCCTTCTGCCCCATGCCGAAAAGCACGCCGTGGATCAGTTCGTCCTTATCGATGGCCGCTGTCAGGGCCTGGCGGATGCGCTTGTCCTTAAAGAGCGGATGGCGCAGGTTGTACCCCAGGTACACATACGACGTGGAAGGGTAGCGGTACTTGTTGAACAGGGACGTGAAGCGGGTTCCGGTAGTCTGGCGGGCATACTGCACCGGCGTCAGCCCCATTGTGTCGACGGCGCCCGCCTTGAGTTCCATATACATGGTGGAGGTGTCTGGGATGATGCGGTAGATGAAGCGGTCGATCCAGGGGCGCCCCTCGAAATAGTCGTGGTTGGATTCCAGCACGATCTTCTGGCCGGCGACCCACTCCTTGAAGCGGTACGGCCCGGTGCCGACCGGCTTGCGGGCCAGGGGGCTCTTGGTGATATCCTTGCCCTCCAGCAGGTGCGCCGGCAGGATGTAGCTCGACGCCCACGATTCCAGGGCCGGTGCATAGGGAGCGCCGTAGGTCACCCGGACGGTATGATCGTCGGGCGCCACAACGCTTTTCACCTGCTTGAAGCCCTCGGCATAGGCAGTGGGGGTCTTGGGGTCGATGGTGACCCGGTAGGTATAGAGCACGTCACGGGCGGTAAAGGGCTCGCCGTCGTGCCACTTCACCCCCTTACGCAGGTGAAAGGTGATGGCAAGCCCGTCCGGTGCGATGTCGAAGGACTCCGCCAAGCTGCCGATAATCTTAAAATCTTTGTCGTATTTGACCAGATTGTTGTAGACCTGATCAGCCACGGCAAAGGACGCGCTGTCGGTTGCCAGGAGCGGGATCAGGGTGGAGGCATCGCCGATGGTCCCTTCCACCAGGGTATCGCCATAGGCGGGTTTATTATCATCGCCGGCGCCACCCCGGGGCGGCGTCGGCGATTGTGTGCAAGCGGTAACGGCTAGAAGCAGGGCCGGGAGCAGCAGCCTGAGACGGTGCACCGCGTTCATCGATCTCCGGGCTCCCCTTTAAGCTTGCGCAGTTTTTCCGCCAACTCCTTGCGTTCCGGTTCGATCTTCAGCGCCCGTTTGTAGAGCTGCAGCGCCTTATGATAATCCCGCTTGGCATAATAGACGTCCCCCAGGTGCTCGGCAATGGTGGAATCCTCCTCTACCAGGCGATTGGCCTCTTCCAGGTATTTGACGGCTTCGTCGAATTTTTTCATCTTGAAGTAGACCCAGCCGAGGCTGTCCAGGAAGAATCCGTCATTGGGGCGGATGGCGACGGCCTGTTTGAGGTACTCCAGGGCCTGGTCGAGATTGATGTCCATCTCGGCGTAGGTGTAGCCCAGAAAATTGAGCGCCTGGGCATCTTGGGGATTGATAGCGAGGACCTTCTTCATCTGTTCGATGGATTGGTCCCTCTTGCCCTGCTTGTCGTAAAGAACGCCGATACGGAAATACAGGCGGGCTTCGTTCGGAAATTCCTTTTCAGCTCCCAGCACCAGGGCCAGCGCCTCGTCGGTCTTGCCGAGCGCCTCGTAGAGCGTGGAAAGGTTGAGATACAGATCGAGTTGGCCCGGATTGCCGGCAATGGCATCCTTGAGCATCTCCACCGCCTGGTCGGTCTTGCCCTTTTCCTTGAGAATGAAGGCAATGTGCCCGATGGCATCCAGGTAGGCGGGCGAACCGTGGGGTATCTTGGTGTATTGGGCGTAAGCGCGGTCGATATCCCCTTTTTCCTCGTAGGCCATTCCCAGATAGAAACGTATCTGGTCAGCGCCCGGATCCTTCTCGAGCATGTCATTGAAGACCTTGACGGCATCGTCATACTGTTCCAGTTCGAGGTGGAGCAACCCGATCTTGCGCATCGTTTCCGGGCCTGAAAGTCCTGAATCCGCTGTCCGCTTCAGGAGTTCAAGTGCTTCTTCGAAGCGGCGCTGCTGGATAAGAAGCTGTATCAGACGCTGCGAGACCGCCACCTTGTTGTCATCATCGTCCACAAGATTCTTGTAGATCTCGATCGCCTTGGAATAGTCTCCCAAGGCCTCATACGAGGCAGCCATGTCAAGTGCGGCCTGTTCGAATTCAGGGTGCAGCTCAAGGGCCTTTTGGAAGTATCCCACTGCTTCGCGGTAAAGCTTCATCTGGCTGTAGGCCCGGCCGAGATAGTAGTAACCCAGCAGGGAATCCGGATTGATCTTGACCAGCGACTTCAGCGTGCTGACGGTCTCCTCGTACTCGTTGAGCCGAGACAGGGCCAGAGCCAGGTGCAGATAGGCGTCTTCCCGGGCAGGATCGAGCTGGACCGCCTTACGCAAGTAGACGAGCGCTTCGCGGTCCTTGCCGATGGATGACAGGGTCGTGCCTGCCAGGACATAGGGATCGCGGTACGACGGGTCGAGCTTGATGGCCTTGTCGAAGTATTCGAGTGCCTCCTGCGCCTGTCCGATTTTCAGCTTGATCTCGGCAACGGCATTGTTGAGGAAGGCGGATGCCGGGTCCAGTTCAAGGGCATCCCGCAGAATGGACAGCGCCGTGGGAAAATCGCCGTCAAAGGCCGCCAGTCGGGCCCGTGAATAGAGATACAGGGCTCGGGATTGGCTCGAGTATGCCGTAGGGGATGGCGTGGGTTCAACAGGCGTCGGGGTACCGGTTGTCGCACAGGAGGAGAGCAGGACGGCGGACAGTGCTATCAATAGTAAACAGAGCTTCACAGCGGCATTCCTCATTGATGAAAAGTATGATAAAACCTAGCATGAAACCCAATGACCGTCAAATGAATATCAGAATGGCCGGTTGCTTGCGGAAGCGCTGTTTTAATGGTAGTATTCTTACCTGAGAGAGACGCGCCATGCAACGTAATATCATAAAATCATTATTGAAAATAGACGCCTATCCTGAGGCGGTCAGCTCAGTCGAGTTGATCCAGACGCATGTCTCCTGGATATTCCTGGCAGGCGACGCCGCCTATAAGATCAAAAAACCCGTGGATTT
Source organism: Oryzomonas sp. (assembly GCA_050013355.1). Classification (GTDB taxonomy): domain Bacteria; phylum Desulfobacterota; class Desulfuromonadia; order Geobacterales; family Pseudopelobacteraceae; genus Oryzomonas. Next base: position 4,002 of record JBEKFJ010000026.1, on the reverse strand, counting down.
CGGGTTTCTCAACTTTTCCACCATTGACCGACGGCGATTTTACTGCCATGAGGAGGTACGGCTCAACAGCCGTCTCTGTCCGGACATCTATCTAGGGGTTGTCGAGGTGCGGGAGACCGCCGGCGGCGCCGCCTTCTTCGGCGACGGCCCGATCATCGACTATGCCGTCAAGATGAGACGGCTGCCGGCTGAACGGATGCTTGACCGCCTGGTGGAACATGGAGAAGTAACCACTGCCGACATGCGGGCAGTGGCCAGGGTCATCGCCGCGTTCCACCAGGCCGCCGCAACCTCGCCCGCCATCAGCGAATACGGCCGACGGGAACGGATCACGGCCAATTGGCAGGAAAATTTCGCCCAGAGTGCGACGAACTCTCAAACGCCGCTCTCTTCCCATGAGTTGGAGGTGATCCGGGAATGGGTGTCATTATTTATCGAAGGCCGGGCAGAGATATTTGAACGGCGGGTCGCAGGCGGATTCATCCGGGAGTGCGACGGAGACATCCATCTGGAAAACATCTGCCTGACCGACGGCAGGATTTACATCTTCGACTGCATCGAGTTCAACGAGCGCTTCCGTTACTGCGACACCGCCGCCGATGTCGCCTTTCTCCTCATGGATCTGGATTATCACCGCCGTCACGACCTGGCTGAAGCGGTACTCAATGAATACCTGACTGCCTCAGGTGATGCCGGCCTTTGTGACGTGATCGATTTCTACAAGATTTATCGCGCCTTTGTGCGGGGCAAGGTGGAAAGCCTCCGCCAGAGCGACAGCGGCATCGAACAAAAGGAACGGGAACGCGCCGGGGTAAGGGCCGCCGCATATTTCCGGCTGGCGCGCGGCTATATCGAGCGGCAGCGCCTGAAAACCATCCTATTCATCACTTGCGGCCTGACCGGGAGCGGAAAAAGCACGCTGGCGGAGCAGCTCTCCTTTGAGCTCGGCATAGCAACCTATAATTCGGACAGGGTCCGCAAACAGATGGCGAGCCTGCCGCCGGATACCCCCATGCGCATACCGTTCGAAACCGGGCTCTACTCGGCCGCGGCAAGCGAAGCCACCTATGCCGAACTGCTGCGCCTGGCGGAAGTCGAACTCGTTGCGGGCCGTTCCGTTATCATCGATGCCTGTTTCCTCAGCCGTGAGCAGCGCCGCCCCTTCAGCCAACTGGCTGCAAGGCACGGAGTGCCGTGCGTCGAGCTGCAATGCTCCTGCCCGGACACGGAACAGCGTCGCCGACTGGTGGAACGGGAAACTGCCGGTGAGAGCGTTTCCGACGGCCGGCTGGAAATCCTCGAAATGCAGCGAAACAACTTCCAACCGCCGGATGGGTCGGAAGGGGTCGTGCTGAACGTATCCACCGCCGCTTCTCCCGAAACCCTCACCAGCCCGATCTACGAGAGGCTCGTGCAATGACGAACCGACTGCGCCACAAGCTCCTGCGACGGCTACAATTCCGGGAATCATGGGTCATCTTCTTCGTGGTGGGCTTCATCATGATGAATTTTCCCTTCCTGCATATCTTCAACAAGCCGAGCACCGTCTTCGGCTACCCGCTCATGTTCCTCTACTTTTACCTCGGCTGGGCGGTTTCCATCTTTGTCATCTATCTTTTCACCCTGGCCGTCAGCCATACAACCGATAAATCCCCGGAGAATCCACAACCGTGAACTCCGGCTTTGCCTATGCGGCCTTCATATCAGCCCTCTACACCGCGCTGATCTTCCTGATCGCCTGGTATGCCCATCGCCGCAAGGAAACCGGCCGGAGCATCGTCGGTAACCCCTATGTCTACTCCCTGTCCATCGCGGTCTACTGCACGTCGTGGACCTTTTACGGCAGCGTCGGCAAGGCTGCCACCACCGGCCTGGACTTCCTGATGATCTATGTCGGGCCGTCGCTGACCGCCTTTTCCTGGTTTTTTCTCTTGCGCCGCATCGTTCGGATCAGCAAGGAGAACAACATCACCTCGATCGCCGACTTCATCAGCCTGCGCTACGGCAAATCCCTCTGGCTCGGCGCCCTGGTGACCCTGATCTCCCTCCTGGGCATCATGCCCTATATCGCTTTGCAGATACGGGCCGTTTCCACCAGTTTCTACCTGATCAGCGGATTCCAGGACAACCGGATCCACATCCCCCACAGCGGTTCGGAACTGACGGTGCCGACCGGCCTGCTGCTGGCCCTGATCCTATCGGTCTTCAGTATCATCTTCGGAGCCCGCAAACTGGTATCGAGTGAACGCCACGAGGGATTGATCGCCGCCGTTGCCTTCGAATCGCTGGTCAAGCTGGTCAGCCTGCTCGGCGTAGGCATCTTCGTCACCTATTACCTGTACGACGGTTTCAGCGACATCTTCACCCGTTTTCATGCCGCCCGGCCCGAACTGTTCGAAAAGCTTTTCACCTTTGGCGGCGCCCGTAACGATCCGGACTACATTCCGTCCTTCACCATGCTCTCCATGTCCATGGCCGCCATCATGCTCCTGCCGCGCCAATTCCATGTCATGGTGATCGAAAACTCGGACGAAGGGCACATCACCAAGGCCATGTGGCTCTTTCCCGCCTATCTCTTCCTGATCAACCTTTTTGTCATGCCGATTGCCCTGGGTGGCATCCTGACCTCCGGCAGCAGCAGCGGCGCCGATTTTTTCGTCATCAGCATCCCGCTTTTGAGCGGGCACGGCGCCATCGCCCTGCTGGCCTTTCTGGGAGGGTTGTCTGCCGCCGCCGGGATGGTGATGGTGGAGTCGGTCGCCATATCCACCATGCTGCTCAACAATATCTTCATGCCGGTCATCGTTCGGTTCACCCCCCAACCCTGGTTCCCGTATCTGCTGATCAACCTGAAACGTCTGGGCATCTTCCTGGTGATCTTTCTGGGGTATTTCTACTACCGGATCGTGGGCGACACCTACATGCTGGTCAACATGGGGCTGATCTCCTTCTCGGCCGCCTGCCAGTTCCTGCCGGCCATGCTGGGCGGCCTCTACTGGAAGCGCGGCAACAAGTCCGGCGCCATTACCGGCATCCTGTTCGGCTTTCTGACATGGACCTATACCCTGCTGCTCCCCTCATTCAGCAAATCCGGCTGGCTTGAGACGGACCTGCTCGCGAAAGGTCCTTTCGGCATCGGCCTCCTAAAACCGACCGAACTGTTCGGCCTCAGCAACATGGACCTGTGGAGCCACTCCCTGTTCTGGAGCATGCTTTTCAATGTCAGCGCATATATCTTCTGCTCGATCCTGTTGCGCCAGGACGAGCCTGAGCGTGAGCAGATACGACGTTTTATCGGCACATACGATCTTGAACGCGCCGACCGGCAGGCCGAAACCAAACGCCTCTCCAAACCGGTCACCATCAGCCAGTTCGTCAACCTGATGGCCAAGTTCATCGGAGAAACGGATGCGCACCGGGCCATCAGCAGTCATCTGCATGAACGGGAGATAGGTTCGGACGACAGCGTTTCCGAGTTCGAACTCCCCAACCTCAAGCGTTTTGCCGAGAAGACCCTGGCCGGATCGGTCGGGGCCGCCGCCGCCGGGGCTATTGTGGAAAGCTTCCTCTCCGACATGGGATCGCGCATGGAATCGGTCTACGACATCTTCAGCTCCGTCCGCACCTCCCTCGATCAGAGCCGCGAGGCGCTCTACGTCCGCCTGAAGGCATCCGAGATCATCAACCGCACCCTTGACCTCCAGATCATCATGGATGACCTGCTCAGCCTGCTGCTCAAGGAATTCAAGCTGGATGTGGCCATCATTCAACTGCGTAACGGCAGCGGCACCCTTCCAGTCAAAAGCTATCAGGGGAACAATCGGCGCCCCATCAACCAGCGCCACTGGTTCATGGAGAACGCCCCTTACTGGGATATGGCGCTGTTTGACCGCAAACCGCACTTCGTCAACGACACCAGCCAGATCGGGGCGGCCATCAACCTTGAACAGACGCTTGCAGAGGGAATCGCCTCCTGTGCGTATATCCCAATCTTCCGCGAGG
>JBEKFJ010000025.1:0-19368 GCA_050013355.1 Oryzomonas sp. | reverse complement strand
GTGGACCCGAAGCCGCTCAAGGAGGTCGATGGCCTCCGATTCGAGGTTAACCGAGAGGCGGCGGCCGGCGCTCGCATCGGGATCACCCTGGCCCAGTGGGCCCTGGCCGACACCGGCACCCTGGTGCAGGACCAGACCGCCGTGGAGCAGCGGCTGGCCTCCTCATTGACCGACATCCATATCGCCCTCGTCCCGACAAACAGCATCCTCCCCGACAAGATCGCCCTGCTGGCCAGGATCAACCCAAAAACAAGCCGCTACATCGCCTTTATCACCGGGCCGAGCCGGACCGCCGATATCGAGCGGGTGCTGACCATCGGCGTCCATGGCCCGGAGCGGCTCATCATCGTCTGCGTTGATGAGATGGGAGGGGCAGCCTGATGAAAAAGGAATTCAGGGAATCCATAAGCAGGGCAGTGGGGAACGCCACCCTCACCGGCGCCTTGGGGAAGTTTTCCGAGGCCTACAAGGTCAACCGGGCCAAGGCCTACGAGGGGATTGATTTCGAGGCGCTGCGGAGCGTTATTGCCGAGAGAAAGTCCCATGCCGCCGCCAACCTGGAGTTGGTTGCGGAGACCTTTGCCAAAAACGCCGAGGCCTTGGGCGCCAAGGTCTTCCGGACCAATGATCCGGAAAAGGTCAAGGAATATATCCTGAAGGTGGCCAGGGCAAACGACGTCAAAAGCGTGGTCAAGTCCAAGTCCATGGCCACTGAGGAGATCCATCTCAACGCCTACCTGGAAAAGGCGGGGATCTCGGTCGGCGAGACCGACCTGGGGGAGTGGATCATCCAGCTTGCCGGCCAGAAGCCGTCTCACATGGTCATGCCGGCCATCCACATGACCAAGGAGGAGGTGGCCGAGCTCTTTAGCAAGGAGGTGGATGAACGCCTGGAGAACGACATCCCGCGGCTCGTCAAGGTGGCCCGACGTGAGTTGCGCTCCAAGTTCCTCAAGGCCGACATGGGGATCACGGGTGGAAACATCGCCGTGGCCGAAACCGGCAGCATCGTGATCGTCACCAATGAGGGGAACGCCCGGCTGGTCACCACCCTCCCCAAGGTCCATGTGGCCCTGGTGGGCATAGAAAAGCTGGTGGAAAAATTCGACGACATCGTGCCGATCCTGACGGCGCTCCCCCGCAGCGCCACGGCCCAGTTGCTGACGAGCTACGTCTCCATCATCAGCGGTCCAACGCCCACCACCGACGGCGCCATGAAGGAGTTGCACATCGTCCTGATGGACAACCGCAGGAGCGAGATGGCCAACGACCCCAAGTTCAAGCAGGCGCTCCAGTGCATCCGCTGCGGCTCGTGCCTGAACGTCTGCCCGATCTTCCGCCTGGTGGGGGGTCACGTCTTCGGCAGCATTTATACCGGCGGAATCGGCACCATCCTCACCGCATGGTTCGAGGAGCTGCAAAACTCCGAGGATATCCAGGGGCTGTGCATCCAGTGCGGCAACTGCAAGGAGATCTGCCCCGGCAAGCTCGACATCCCGGAGATGATCATGGAGATCAGGCGGCGCCTGGTCATGGAGAAGGGGCAACCGCTCGCCCAGAAGGCAATCTTCGGGATCGTCAACAACCGCAAACTCTTCCACGGCATGCTGCGGGCCGCCTCCGTCGCCGGGGCGCCGTTCAGATCAGGCGGCTTCATCCGCCACCTCCCCCTGTTCCTGTCGGACCTGACCGACGGCCGCAGCCTCCCTGCCATTGCCGCGGAGCCCTTCAGGGACCGCTTCCGGCGGATAGAACAACCGAAATGCGCGGAAAAGGCCGCCTTCTTTGCCGGCTGCCTCATCGACTTCGCCTATCCGGAAATGGGGGAAGCGCTGATCAATATTCTGAACAAAGCCGGCATCCAGGTCGTATTCCCGGAGGCGCAAACCTGCTGCGGCGCCCCGGCCCGCTACAGCGGGGCCTACGAGGTGGCGGCCAAGAACGCTGTGGACAATATCCTGGCCCTGCTCGGGGAGGAGGTGGACTACGTGGTCTCCGCCTGTCCCACCTGCACAGTGGCCCTGGCGCACGAGTTCAGCGACACCTTGGAGAGCCTGGGCCAGAGAGAATGGCTCCCCCAGGCGAAAAAGCTGGCCGCGAAGACGGTGGATTTCTCCTCCCTGGTCAAGAGGCTGGTGGACGAAGGGCGGCTCACGCTGAAGGAGGGGCAGAAGCTTGGCGCGATCACCTACCACGACTCCTGCCACCTGAAAAGGACCCTGAGGGCCACCGACCAGCCACGGGAACTATTGCGCAAGGCGGGCTACGAGTTGAAGGAGATGTTCGAGTGCGACATGTGCTGCGGCATGGGCGGTTCCTATTCCCTCAAGCTGCCGGAGATCTCGGCGCCGATCCTGCAGCGAAAGCTGCAGAACATCAAGGAGACCGGAGCGCCGGTCGTGGCCATGGACTGCCCCGGCTGCGTCATGCAGATCAGGGGCGGATTCGACCAGGACGCGGCAGACGTGAAGGTGAAGCATACCGTGGAGCTTTTGGCGGAGCAGGTTGAAGGGTGATGTCCCGAGGTATAATGGTGCCGGAGATACCGGCACCGATCTGCGCATGGATTTTGACAAATAGGGATTGTTTTTTGCTGCAGGAAACGGTACATCTCTGGAACCTGGAGAATGAATCATGCTGACTGTCGTACTGATAGGTGTTTTCGGCGCGCTGGGGTGCGTATCGCGCTACTTTCTTTCCGGCTGGACCTACGAAAAACTAGGGTGGGGGTTCCCCTGGGGGACGCTCTCGGTCAACGTGGTCGGGGCCTTCATCATCGGCCTGATCATGGAGCTGGGGCTCCGAGGCGCCCTGATCCCCCCCAACCTGCGCATCGCCCTGGTCACCGGCTTCCTGGGCGGCCTGACCACCTTCTCGACCTTCAGCTACGAAACCTTCAAGCTCATCGAAACCGGTCGTTTCCTGGTCGCCTTCGGCAACGTCCTCGTCAGCGTCGCCACCTGCCTGTTCTGCACCTGGCTGGGGATCGCGGTGGCGAAGATCCTCTGATTCCTCTCGCCCTGCGACATTAAGATTTAAGACCTCCATCGTGGCGGCGCGCCGCCGTGACTGAGGATGAAGCCGTTATGCCTCGCTCTGGGCCTTCAACGCCTCCATCTGGTAATGGGCGCGCAGGGCATCGGCGATCTCGGCAATGTCCCCTGCCATAATCGAATCCAGGCGGTAGAGGGTGAGGCCGATGCGATGGTCGGTCATGCGCCCCTGGGGGAAGTTGTAGGTGCGAATGCGTTCGCTGCGGTCGCCGGAACCGACCTGCTGCTTGCGGTCGGCGGCCAGCTTGGCGCTCTGTTCCTGGAGGATGGTATCCAGGATGCGCGTCTTGAGGACCTTCATGGCCTTGGCCCGGTTCTTGATCTGGCTGCGCTCCTCCTGGCAGGCCACCACAGTCCCGGTGGGGAGGTGGGTGATGCGCACGGCCGAGTCGGTGGTGTTGACGTGCTGTCCCCCGGCGCCGGACGAACGGTAAACGTCGATCTTCAGGTCATCCGGCCTGATGTCGATGTCCACATCCTCTGCCTCGGGCATGATCGCCACGGTGCAGGCGCTGGTGTGGATGCGTCCCTGAGCCTCGGTCTCGGGCACGCGCTGCACGCGATGGGTGCCGGATTCGTACTTGAGCTTGGCAAAGACCCCTTCTCCCTCGACGGAGGCGATGATCTCCTTGAAACCGCCCCGCTCCGACTCGGAGGCCGAAATGGTCTCCACCTTCCAGCGGTTGGTATCGGCAAAGCGGGAATACATACGGAACAGATCGCCGGCGAACAGGGCCGATTCGTCGCCGCCGGTGCCGGCCCGGATCTCCAGGATAACGCTCTTGTCGTCGTTGGGGTCCCTGGGGAGCAATAGCAGTTGGATGTCGGCCTCCAGTTGCTCCCGTTCCGCCTCCAGGCTCTTCAACTCCTCCTCGGCCATCTCCTTCATGTCCGTATCGGACAACAGCTCGCGGTTCTCCTTGATTTCGTCCAGCACCTTGCGCCAGCGGCGATAGGCCGCCACCAGTTCGCTCAGGTCGGCGTGCTCGCGGGAGAGCTTGCGGAATTCCGGCTGGTTGGAGATGACCGCAGGATCGGACAACAGCGCCTCCACCTCCTGGTAGCGCCGTTCAAGTTCTTCAATCTTATCGAACATATCTAAAACCTCTTAAGTATAATCTGCCACAGAGACACGGAGATAAACAGAGTAAGGCAAAAGGCAGAAATCAATAGACACCGGTGTAGATCAAAAACACCGTCACATAATCCGGCCTTGCCAGCAATCTTTTCGTTTTTCTCTGTGTCTCTGTGTCTCTGTGGCAGATTCTGATCTTAATTTCAATTTATACAACCAGGCGGTCGTCCGCATACCCGGCGTTCATTTCCAGTGCCTCGTTCATGGAGCGGATGGCCACTTCGAGTTGCTGGTCGTCCGGTTCGCGGGTAGTGAGGCGTTGCAGGGCCAGTCCGGGGGTGATGATCATCCTCACCAGGGGATGGCCGTCGTTCTTGGCGCTCCATTTGAGGAACTCATAAGAGATGCCGGCGATGAGCGGCAACAGCACGACGCGCGAGGCTGCCTTGAAATAAAAGGGCCAGAGCTTGGGGATCAGCGAGAACACGGCAATGCTCACCAGCATGACAATCAGGAGAAAGCTGGTGCCGCAACGGGGATGCAGGCGGCTGTATCGGCGCACATTCTCCACGCTCAGTTCTTCGCCCGCCTCGAAGGCGAAGATCGATTTATGCTCGGCGCCGTGGTACTGGAAGACCCGCTGGATGTCGCTCATGCGGGAGATGCCCCAGATGTAGACCAGAAAGACCATCACCCGGATCACCCCGTCCACAAGGTTGAAGATGATGTTGTTGCTGCCGATGACCGGCGTCATCAACTTGGTCAGGTAGAGCGGAAACAGGAAAAACAGGCAGATGCCGAAACCGAAGGCCACCGTCATGGTGCCGGCCATGGCCCACGAGGAGAGATCCCCCTTTCCCTTGTCCTTCTCCCCTTCCTTTTCCTCCTCGGTCATGGCCTCGTTGGCCGAAAAGTTAAGCGCCTTGATGCCGATGATCAGCGAGCTGAACAGAGCCACCGCACCGCGCACGACCGGAAGCTTGACCAGCGGGTAACGCTCGGAGAGTGGTACGACCAACTCCCTCTTGACCACGATCTCGCCGTCGGGCCGACGCACGGCAATGGCCACGGAACGTGGTGCGCGCATCATGACGCCTTCAATGACCGCCTGGCCGCCAACATTGATCTTTTCCATAATGCCTTTCTTTATCTGCCACGGCTCCAAAGAAGAAGCAGAGCAAAAGCCTAGATATTTGCCACAGAGCCACAGAGACACAGAGAAAACCCAGAAAAAAGCAGATACAGGTGTAAACGGGATAAAACGCTTAATCCCTAACTCAATTTCTCAGGCCCTCGATTCTCTTTTATGTTCATCGTTTTGTTTTTGACGTTCTCAGTGTCTCTGTGGCTCTGTGGCAAATTTCAATATTCCGCTAATCCAATGTCGCGAAGAACTCCCGCACCTCGGCCGTTTGGCCGCAGCAGAACTGCCCCTCCGGGCAGGGTCCTCCCACGCAGCCCGGCCCCGCCTCGCGGAAAACGACCGGGGCGACCTTTTTCACCAGCCTGAGCATTTCAATGCTCATCTCGCGTATCTCCCACTGGGCTCGCTGACAGCAGCGCAGGGCAAAAAAATGCAGCAGTTCACGGGCGTTCATAGTCATGATGATCTTGGTCTCGGTGGCATTGGGCAGGATATAGCGGGCGTCCTCGGGCGGAATGCCCATCTCCACCAACTGTGAGTACGCCTTGTGCACCGTTTCGGACATGAAGGCGAAGATCTGCCGCGCGTCGGCATTCTCGGCAATGCTGTCCGGCATGATGGAGGTGAACTCATCCTTGTGGGACACATAGCGCTGGGACTGCTGGGAGAAGGAGGCGATGCGGTGGCGCACCAGTTGATGGGTGGTAACCCGCGATATCCCCTCCATGCCGAAGGTAAAGGAGATATGCTCCAGCACCGAGTAGTGTCCCAGCGTCATGATCTTGTTCAGGAACTTCTCGATGTCCGAGGCTTCCAGCTTGTGCCGCAATTCGCTGATGGCCGAGGGCGAATAGCAAAGCCGGGCAGCCAGGGCCACGGTCAGTTCGGGATTAGGGGTATGTTCTATAAGGGTAACGTTCATGGTGTTGGCTTCCTGCCGGTTCGAAGAGTAATTATCAGGATACAAAAAAGGGGATTTGCCTGACGACAAGATCCCCTCAATGCATTGAGCCGATGGTGGACTAAAGCTGGCCGTAACGTTTCTTGAACCGCTCGACGCGACCGGCGGTGTCCACCAGCTTCTGCTTGCCGGTGAAGAAAGGGTGGCATGCAGAACAGATCTCGGTGTTGATCTCTTTGTTGGTGGAGCGGGTCTGGAACGTGTTGCCGCACAGGCATTTCACAGTTACCTCGGAATACATTGGGTGGATACCTTCTTTCATCTTCTCTTCCTCCTCAAGAATACTTCTCAGTCTCAGTATAAATATAAAATTGATGTCGTTGCCAAGCCCGGTCGCAAATTATTATCGTAATGATTCGCATCCATTTTTGCAACACTTTTTTCTTTGTCCATGGAATCCGGCTACTTGCTCATTGAGTCCAGGAAATCCTGATTGCTCTTGGTTTCCGAGAGCTTGTCCAGCAGGAATTCCATGCTGTCCACAACATTCATGGGGTGCAGGACCTTGCGCAGTATCCAGGTGCGGTGGAGCGAGCTCTTTTCGATCAGCAGTTCCTCCTTGCGGGTGCCGGATTTATTGATGTCGATGGCCGGGAAGGTGCGTTTCTCCACCAGCTTGCGGTCCAGGTGCAACTCCATGTTGCCGGTGCCCTTGAACTCCTCGAAGATGACCTCGTCCATCTTGCTGCCGGTGTCCACCAGGGCCGTGGCGATAATGGTGAGGGAGCCCCCTTCCTCGATATTGCGGGCCGCGCCGAAGAAACGCTTGGGCTTGTGCAGGGCGTTTGAGTCCACGCCGCCGGACAGGATTTTGCCGGAGGGGGGGATGACGGTGTTGTAGGCCCGGGCCAGACGGGTGATGGAGTCAAGCAGGATGACCACGTCGCGCTTGTGTTCCACCAGGCGCTTGGCCTTCTCGATGACCATCTCGGCCACCTGGACGTGGCGTGTCGCCGGCTCGTCGAAGGTGGAGGAAACCACCTCTCCCTTGACCGAGCGTTGCATGTCGGTCACTTCCTCCGGGCGTTCGTCGATCAGGAGGACGATCAGGTAGACCTCGGGGTGGTTGTTGGCAATGGAGTTGGCGATGTTCTGGATCAGCATGGTCTTGCCGGTACGGGGCGGGGCCACGATCAGGCCGCGCTGTCCCTTGCCGATGGGGGCCACCAACTCCACGACCCGCATGGGGAGGTTGTCGCCGGCGGTCTCCAGCTTGAGCTTTTCCTCGGGGTAGAGCGGCGTGAGGTTATCGAACAGGATCTTGTCCCGGGCGACCTCGGGGGACTCGAAGTTGACCGATTCCACCTTGAGCAGGGCAAAATAGCGTTCCCCCTCCTTGGGAGGGCGGATCTGGCCGGAAACCGTGTCGCCGGTGCGCAAGTTGAAGCGCCGGATCTGGCTGGGAGAGACGTAGATATCGTCCGGGCCCGGCAGATAGTTGTAGTCCGTGGCACGCAGAAAACCGAAGCCGTCCTGCAGGGTTTCGAGAACCCCTTCGCCGAAGATCATGCCGTTTTGCTCGGTCTGGGCATTGAGGATGGCAAAGATCAGATCCTGCTTGCGCAGGCTGGATGCCCCCTCGATGTTGAGATCACGGGCAATGGCGTTGAGCTCGTTGATCTTTTTGCCTTTAAGTTCCTGTAAATTCATCGGTTCTCCTGCGTGTGACGCGACACATACGTGTGGCTGTGGGGTAAGATGGGGTTATATGGGTTCTGAGGGTTTTCACTATACAATTCACAAAGCGACAAATCGAAAACTGGCCTCAGAAGCGGCTTTGGAAGGAACGTGCCTGGGCAGGAAACTTCCTACAAAATTAATATTTCATTAAATTGGTTAAGGATTCACTCGGAGATTCACACAAAATTTTCAAGTAAACGGGATTTTTCTTCAATGGGGTCGAGTCGTTTTCTTGCTTAGGAAGTGTGGTAGAGGTATATAAAAAAGTTAGCCCTAAATTCTTCGCCTTGTCAACAAGAAAATAATCTGGAATCTGCTTATTTCTCCGTTAATTGTCTCGACACTGGCGCAAGGGAGGCGCTATGAGACAGCACATTACCATGGCTAAAGCCCTCTGGGCAAGGATTATGGCACTATGTGTCCCCTTGAACCGGCACTGGTCTTAGCCCTGCACCTGTCCTTTTTCTATTGAACCATCCAATACACATGGACAGTCCATAACAACGCCTCGCGTTTCATGCTCATCCTTGACCGGGACCCGCATACCTGCTATTTTAACAATTCTTTTGAATCTTTTCCCTTTTTGGAGGCATAACCGTGACATTTCAGGATCTTATCCTCTCCCTGCAAGGTTACTGGGCCAGGCAGGGGTGCGTCATCCAGCAGCCCTATGACACGGAAAAGGGCGCCGGCACCTTCAACCCGGCCACCTTCCTGCGCGTCCTGGGTCCCGAGCCGTGGAAGGTGGCCTACGTGGAGCCCTCCCGCAGGCCAACCGACGGCCGTTACGGCGAAAACCCCAACCGCTTGCAACACTACTACCAATTCCAGGTAATCCTGAAACCCTCCCCCCTGAACATCCTCGACCTGTATTTGGATTCGCTGCGGGCCTTTGGGTTGGACCCCGGCAAGCATGATATCCGCTTCGTTGAGGACGACTGGGAATCGCCGACCCTTGGCGCCTGGGGCCTGGGGTGGGAGGTCTGGCTGGACGGCATGGAGATCACCCAGTTCACCTACTTCCAGCAGGCCGGCGGCATCGACCTCAAGCCGGTTTCGGGCGAGATCACCTATGGCTGCGAGCGGATCGCCATGTACCTGCAAGGGGTGGACAACGTTTACGACCTGGAGTGGGTCAAGGGGGTGAAATACGGCGACATCCACCACGAGAGCGAGGTAGAGTTTTCCCGCTACAACTTTGAGGAGGCCGACGTGGTACTCCTTCTGGAACTGTTCACCAAGTACGAGCAGGAGTGTATCCGCCTGGTCGAAAAAAAGCTGGTGCTGCCGGCCTACGACTTTGTCATGAAGTGTTCCCACACCTTCAACCTGCTGGATGCCCGCGGCGCTATCTCGGTCACCGAGCGCGCCTCCTACATCGGCCGGGTCCGCAACGTGGCCCGCATCTGTGCTGAAGAATACCTGCGGATGCGCGAGCGCCTCGGATTTCCGCTCATGAAAGGAGGTGCCGCCCGATGAGCGCCAAAGAACTGTTTCTTGAAATCGGCACCGAGGAGATCCCGGCCGGCTTCATCCCCCGCGCCCTGGCCGAGATGGAAGCCATGATCAGCCGGGAGTTGACCAACGCCCGCCTGGGCTTCGGCATGGTGCAGACCCTGGCCACGCCGCGCCGCTTGGCGCTGGTGGTCAGGGATATCCCCGGCGTCCAGCCGGATGCCGATATCACTGCCACCGGCCCTTCCGTAAAGGCTGCCTACGACGCCGACGGCAAACCGACCAAGGCGGCCGAGGGCTTTGCCAAGGGCCAGGGGGTGGATGTCTCCAAGCTTACGACAGTTGTCACCGAGAAGGGGGAGTACCTGGCGGTTACGAAAAAAGCGACCGGCCGGCCGACCCACGAGCTTTTGTCCGAGATCTTGCCGAAGCTGATCGCCGATATTCCTTTCAAGAAATCCATGCGCTGGGGCGATCTGGACGTTCGTTTCGCTCGGCCGATCCACTGGATCGTGGCCCTGTTCGACGGTATCATCGTGCCGTTCAGTTTCGGCACGGTGGAGAGCGGTATCCTGTCGCGCGGCCACCGCTTCATGGCCAACACCACCTTTCCGGTGAACAGCTTTGCCCACTACCAGGAGGAATGCGAACGACACTTCGTCATCCCGGACCCGGAAAAACGGCGGGAGATCATCCGCCGCGAGACGCACCGCGTGGCCAAGGCCGCCGGCGGCCATCTCCTGCCGGATGAAGAGCTGCTGGACCAGATCGTCTTTCTGGCGGAATATCCCAGCGCCGTACACGGCACCTTCTCCCCAGAGTTCCTCAAGGTGCCCAAGGAGGTGCTGATCACCTCCATGCGCAGCCACCAGCGCTACTTCTCCATCGTGGACGACAACGGCAGGCTGTTGCCCGGCTTCATCACCATCAACAACACCCTGACCGACGACCCTTCGGTGGTGGTCAAGGGGAACGAGCGGGTCCTACGAGCCCGGCTCTCCGATGCCCGCTTCTTCTTCGATGAAGACCGGAAGGTCAAGCTGGACGACCGGGTGGAGGCCCTCAAAAAGGTGGTCTACCAGCAGAAACTTGGCACGTCCTATGAGAAGATGGAGCGCTTCCGCGCCCTGGCCCAGGGGCTGGCACAACAGCTCAACCCGGCGGTCACGGGGCAGACGGCGCGCGCCGCCTGGCTCTGCAAGGCCGACCTGGTGAGCGGCATGGTGGGCGAGTTCCCCGAGGTCCAGGGGATCATGGGGCGTGAGTATGCCCTGCTGGAAGGTGAGCAACCGGCGGTGGCCAACGCCATTGCCGAGCATTACCTGCCGATCCAGGCCGGCGGCGAACTGCCTGCCTCGGACATCGGCGCCTTTGTCTCCATTGCCGACAAACTGGACACCGTCTGCGGCTGCTTCAGCGTGGGGCTGATCCCGACCGGCGCCGCCGACCCCTATGCCTTGCGGCGCGCCACCATCGGCATCATCGGCATTATCATGGACAAGGGCTACCGCCTGTCGCTCGCCACCCTGATCGACGGGGCCCTGGACCTCCTGGCCGCCAAGCTGACGCGTCCCAGGGATCGGATCGCCATCGACATAGGTGAGTTTTTCCGCGGCAGGTTCGTCAACCTGCTGGCGAACGATTACCCCGCCGACGTCATCGAGGCGGCGGTTTCGGCAGGTTTCGACGATCTCGTCCAGGTCCGGGCCCGTATCGCGGCCCTGGCCGAATTCAAGTCCCATCCCGATTTCGAGCCGCTGACCGTGGCCTTCAAACGGGTCGGCAACATCATCAAGGAGGGCCTGGACGCGCCGGTCGATCCGAGCCTGTTCCAGGACAGCGCGGAAAACGGCCTGCACGAAGCCTTCCAGACGGTAAAGAATTCGGTCGAGGCCGACATCGCCGCCGGCCGCTGGCAGGAGGCCCTGACCGAGATCGCCACCCTGCGCGGCCCGATCGACACCTTCTTCGACAAGGTCATGGTCATGGCCGATGACGCACGGGTACGTGCCAACCGCCTGGCCCTGTTAACGGCCATTGCTCGCATGTTCGGGCAGGTGGCCGACTTTTCCCGCATTGCGTAGCACCCTGTAACAGCAACAATTTTTTCGAAATTCCCCCACCTTTGCGGGCCCTCTGGGACCCAGAGGGTCTAAAGGTCTAAAGGAGGGAGGGGATTCTTTATACGTTACTTTCAACAACCGCTCCAACGTACCGACAACACCGGCAACGACGCTGGTGGCAACGCGTCTCTGACCTACAACCACTGAAAAGGAGCTTGGCACCATGTCATTTATCGTCCGCATCATCATCGGCAATACTATCGTAATCCTACTGGGCATCACGGCAATGGCCGGCCTGAACGGCGGGAACGGGCTGTGGACCGAAATCCTCATCGGCCTGGCCATGCTGGCCGCCACGTCGGCGGTTATCGGCATCATCGGCAGCCGCACCTTCAAACCGCTGGCCGGACTGGTGGCCGCCCTTGAAAAGGCCGCAGGCGGCGACCTTTCGGTCCGCGTGGCAATCACCGGCAATGGTGAGCTGGGCCGCCTCGCCATTGCCTTCAACAGTATGATGACCGACATGAACAAGGCCATGCGCCAATTCTTTTCCGTGGCAGACCTGGTCCGGGATTCGGTGGACATGGTCAGTGCCACGACCCATTCCATGGCCCTGGCGGCCGAGGACGTGGCCCTGCAGGCCGGCACCATTGCCACCGCCAGCGAGGAGATGTCGGCCACGTCGGGGGATATCGCCCGCAACTGCCTGTTTGCCGCCGAGAACGCCCAGAAGGCCACCGACCAGACCCACAGCGGCGCCCAACTCGTCCAGAACAGCGCCCGGTTGATGGACAGCATCGCCAAGCGCGTCAACGAATCCTCCCATACCGTTGAAGGGCTGGGTCAACGCTCCGACAAGATTGGCGCCATCGTCAACACCATCCAGGACATCGCAGACCAGACCAACCTGTTGGCGCTGAACGCCGCCATCGAGGCGGCACGGGCCGGCGAACAGGGCCGCGGTTTCGCCGTGGTGGCGGACGAGGTCCGGGCCCTGGCCGAGCGCACCACCAAGGCGACCAAAGAGATCAGCGCCATGATCAAGTCCATCCAGGACGAGACCCTGACCGCCGTAAGCTCGATGTCGGAAGGGGTCGGAGAGGTCAAGCGCGGCACCGCCGAGACCAACCGTTCCGGGGAGGCGCTGGAGGACATCCTCAACAAGATCAACGACCTGAATATGCAGGTCAGCCAGATCGCCACCGCTGCCGAGGAACAGACCGCCACCACCCAGGAGATCACCAACAACATCCAGATGATCACCGATGTGGTCAACCACAACGTGGAAAGCTCCCGAAGCACCACCGAAGCTACCACCTTGCTGTCCAGGCAGGTTGACGAACTGCATGAGCTGGTCGGCAAGTTCAGGCTGGCAGAGGCTATGGAATGGAGCAGCGGCTTTGCCACCAACGTCTCAAGGTTCGACAGCGAACACAAGACCTTGATCACCATGGTCAACGATCTCCACGACGCCATGCAGCAGAAGCGGAGCCGCGATGCCATCGGTTCGGTCCTCAACCGGCTGATCGACTATACCGCCAAACACTTTGCCGGCGAGGAGGAGGCCATGACCCGCACCGGCTATGCCGACTTTGCCGCCCACAAACGCGAACACGAAAAACTGGTTGAGCAGGCTGTGGGGCTCAAGACCAAATTCGATGCCGGCGAGACACTTCCCACCCAAGGTGTGATTGAATTTCTTCAAAACTGGCTGGTGAACCATATCCAGGGTGTCGATAAAAAATACGGGCCACACCTCAACAAAAACGGCATAATGTAGAACTATTAAGGTTAAGGGTGGACCAATCATGATAGCGATCATCGATTATGGCATGGGCAACCTCCGTTCCGTCCAAAAAGGCTTCGAAAAGGTTGGCTTCGAGGCGGTTGTCACCGCCGATCCCCGTGTGGTGCTGGAGGCCGACAAGATTGTCCTGCCGGGCGTGGGCGCATTCCGCGATTGCATGCGCAACCTTGAGGCTGCCGGCTTTGTGGAACCGATCCTCGCGGTCATCGCCCAGGGGCGCCCATTTCTGGGGATCTGCGTCGGCATGCAGCTTTTGTTCACTGACAGCATAGAATTCGGCCTCTACAACGGCCTGGGCGTGATCCCCGGCCATGTGCTCCGTTTTCCCGAAGGCATGCAGGAAGGAGGCGAAGAACTCAAGGTGCCCCAGATGGGGTGGAACCAGCTCTCGTTCAAGCGGCGTCCGCCCGCCTTCGAGGGGATCGCCGACAATGCCAACGTCTATTTCGTGCACTCCTACTACGCGAAACCGGACGATGCCGGCGTCATCGCCACCACCACCGACTACGGCATCGGGTTCTGCTCCGCCGTCTGGAAGGACAATATCGTCGCCACCCAGTTCCACCCCGAAAAGTCCCAAGACGTGGGGCTTACGATACTGCGGAACTTTGCTGCGATGAAAGACTAAAGACGAGAATCTTGAATCTGCCACAGAGACACAGAGACATGGAGAAAACCAAGGACAGGGCCTAATTAGTTCCTCCCCCGCTGGGGGAGGGAACCAGAAACCGGTTTTCAGGTTCTATCCCTTTCATCCTGTTCATCCTTCTAAACTTGTTTTTCTCTGAGAACCTCTATGTCTCCGTGTCTCTGTGGCAGATGTTGTCTCTGGATTTAAAATGAAAGGTACCCATGATCGTCATACCCGCCATTGATCTGAAGGAAGGAAGATGCGTCCGCCTCGAACAGGGGCTGATGAACAAGGATACGGTCTTCAACGACGACCCGGCCGCCCAAGCCCTGGAGTGGCAACGCCAGGGGGCCGAGCTGCTGCATATCGTGGACCTGGACGGCGCCTTTGCCGGCGAACCGAGGAACATGTCTGCCATCAAGGCCATCCTGGGGTCGATCTCCATACCGGCCCAACTGGGGGGCGGCATTCGCGACCTGGCCACCATCGAGGCCTACCTGGCACTGGGGCTGTCGCGGGTCATCATCGGCACGGCCGCCCAGCGCAACCCCGACTTCGTGAAAGAGGCCTGTAACCGGTTCCCCGGCAGGATCGTGGTAGGCATAGACGCGAAGAACGGCATGGTGGCGGTCCAAGGATGGGCCGAGGTTACCGACTGCACCGCTTCGAACCTGGCCAGGAGGTTCGAAGGGTTCGGGGTTGCGGCCATCATCTACACCGACATCAGCCGCGACGGCATGCTGCAAGGTCCCAACCTGGAAGCGACCAGGGAGCTGGCCGAGGCCGTGGCCATCCCGGTGATCGCCTCGGGCGGAGTCTCGCGCCTGGAAGACATCAAAAATCTCATGGCAATCGAAAAAAGCGGCGTTACCGGCGTCATCACCGGCAAGGCGGTGTATACCGGCGCCATCAAATTGGCCGAGGCGATCGCCCTGACCAGGGGGGGGGTGTGACATGTTGACAAAACGCATCATCCCCTGCCTGGACGTCAAGGGAGGCCGCGTCGTCAAGGGGGTACAGTTCCTCGAACTGCGCGATGCCGGCGACCCGGTGGAAATAGCCGAGATCTACGACCAGCAGGGCGCCGACGAGTTGACCTTTCTGGACATTACCGCCTCCAGCGACGAGCGCAACATCATCATCGACGTGGTGCGCCGGACCGCGGATCGTGTATTTATGCCGCTTACCGTGGGGGGCGGCATCCGCACCGTGGACGACATCCGCCGTTTGCTGAACGCCGGGGCCGACAAGACCTCCATCAACACCGCCGCCGTGCAGCGGCCGGAATTCGTCCAGGAGGCGGCCGAACGTTTCGGCTCCCAATGCACCGTGGTGGCAATCGACGCCCGTCGCGTGCCTGGGGAGCGGCGCTGGGAAGTCTACACCCATGGCGGCCGCACGCCGACCGGCATCGACGCCGTGGAATGGGCCGTCAGGATGGAGGGATACGGAGCGGGCGAGATCCTTCTGACCAGCATGGACCGTGACGGCACCAAGGACGGTTACGACCTGGAACTGACCCGCGCCATCGTGGATGCTGTCTCCATCCCGGTCATCGCCTCGGGCGGCGTCGGGAACCTGGAACACCTCTACGACGGCTTCGTGAAGGCAGGGGCCGGTGCCTGCCTGGCGGCCTCCATCTTCCACTACCGGGAGTACACCATCGGGGAGGCCAAACAATATCTGCGCAATAAAGGGGTGGCGGTGAGGTTATGAGCGAACGCGATGACGACATCCTCCTGGCGGTATACGACGTCATCCTCGACCGGAAGCGTAACACGTCGGAGAACTCCTATACCGCCGCACTGATGCACAAAGGGATCGACAAAATCCTCAAAAAAATCGGAGAAGAGGCGACTGAGGTGGTCATTGCCGCCAAAGGGGGCAAGCGGGAGGAGATCGTCTATGAGACGAGCGATCTCGTCTTCCACCTCCTGGTCCTTTTGGGATACTGCGAAATTCCGCCCGAGGAGATCTTTGCCGAACTGCGCCGGCGTTTCGGCTTGTCGGGCATCGAGGAAAAGAACTCCCGCCCCGCCTGAGCATCCGTATATTTGCCACAGAGCCACAGAGACGCGGAGAATGGCAAAACACAAGTTGTATTCAGAGAGATTGCTCCACTTTTCCTCCTGCTTCTGATTTCCTCAGTGTCTCTGTGGCTCTGTGGCAAATCCATGATCCTGTATTGATTTTATATTGACAATCACCTGTTTAGTGTTAAAGTAACACTCTTGCGGATTTCTTACATAACGGCGTCATACGCATCGAGATTTGACACTTCACAATGAGGGGGGGGATAATGGATGCCGGGAGTAAAGATCAAAGAAAACGAACCATTTGAACTAGCCCTGAAGAAGTTTAAGAAACAGTGCGAAAAGGCTGGGATACTCTCCGAGGTTCGCAAACGCGAGCATTACGAGAAGCCAAGCATCAAGCGGAAGAAAAAGGCGATTGCCGCCCGCAAGCGCGCCCTCAAGAAGCAGCGCAAAATGGTGGACTAGGATACACGCCCATGACACTCAAGGAACAACTTGATACTGCGATGAAGCAAGCCATGAAGGCGCGGGATAACCTGCGCCTTTCGGCTGTTCGCATGGTCCGCTCCACGGTCAGGAACCGGGAGATCGACCTGAAGCGGGAGTTGGACGATCAGGGTGTCATTGAAGTCATCTCGTCCCTGGCAAAACAACGCCGAGAATCGATCCGACTCTACGGGGAGGGGAACCGTCCCGACCTGGTGGAAAAGGAGGAGGCCGAGTTAGCGGTCCTGCTCGGTTTCCTTCCGGCCCAACTGTCCGGCGACGAGATCGCCGAACTGGTCGCGCGGGTCATCCGGGAGATGGAGGCACAGGGGAGCAAGGATATGGGCCGGGTCATGAAGGCGCTGACCCCGCTGACAGCGGGTCGGGCTGACGGAAAGGCCGTCAGCGATACGGTCAGGGAACTCCTTTCCTGATGGCGTCTGCAGGCAGCTTCCTGTGATCGAAGTTCTGTATTCTGTTACACGAAGGGGCAATCTTCTGATCGCCCCTTCCGTGTAACAATTGCCTATGAAATGACGTCTGTACTAACAGGAGCAAAGCGGCGTGTCCCCTGTTGATGGGGCGCAGGGATGTTGCACTGCCCGGCTGCCGGCACATGGTTCCCCGATGAACGCATTCAACATCATTATTCTGGCGGTTCTCCTCTTCTTTGCCCTCAAGGGACTGGCCCGCGGGCTTGTCAATGAGGCGTCATCGCTTGTTGGACTGGTCTTGGGCGCTTGGCTTGCGTACCGTTTCTACCCGGCTGTTATGGCGCCGATACGAAGCGTCACGCACCTGCCGGTACAGATATGCGCGTTTTTTGCCTTTATCGTGATCCTGCTGGCGTGCGGCATCGTTGCGCATATCGTGGGAAACGTGGTCACCGCCGCCCTGCGGGTCGTCATGCTGGGCGGCATAAACCGTCTGGGAGGCCTCTTGATCGGGGCAGCCGAAGGGGCGCTGCTGCTCTCCCTGCTGTTCAGCACCGCCACGGCAGGCTTCATGCCTGAAAAGCTGAAGGCCAGGATCAAGGCCACGGAAGCTGCCGAAATGCTTGCCCGAACAGGCGAGAGGATACTTTTACTCTGGCGGAGTGGAGCCACCAAACAACCATGATCCCCGAAGAAAAGGTACGGGAGGTTGCGGAACGTATTTCCATTCTCGAGGTTGTCTCGGATTATGTCCAGTTGAGACGCGCCGGGGCGAATTACGTGGGTTTGTGCCCGTTTCACGGGGAAAAGACCCCGTCCTTCAACGTCAACCCCGCCCGGGAGATCTTTCACTGCTTCGGATGCGGCGCCGGCGGCAACGCCTTCTCCTTTGTCATGAAGATGGAGGGGGTCGGTTTTCCGGAAGCGGTCAAGCTGTTGGCGCGCAAGGCCGGGATCGAGATCGAGGAACGGCAGTTGACACCGGCCGAACGGCACGCCCAGGACGAGTGGCAGCAGTTCCAGCGGATCAACGACCTGACCGAAGGCTATTTCCGGGCGGTACTCGTCCAGGAACCCGCGGGTCAGGTCGCAAGAACCTATCTGAGGGAGCGTGCCGTTGACGAGGCCCTGTCCGCCGATTACCGGCTCGGCTTTGCCCCGGACCGGTGGGACGGCCTTGCCAGGCATCTCAAGGCCCAGGGCGTGGACCTGGAAGTTGCCCGGAAACTGGGGATCATACGCAAGGGAGACAACGGCTGGCACGACCTGTTCCGCAATCGGCTGATCTTCCCGATCCGCGACCATAAGGGCCACGTCATCGCCTTTGCCGGGCGCGTACTGGATGCGTCGCTCCCCAAATATATCAACTCGCCGGAGTCGCCGCTATACCACAAAAGCGCCGTGCTGTTCGGCCTGGACATGGCCCTACCGGCCATCAGGACTGAGAACAGCGTCATCATCGTTGAGGGGTATTTCGACCACCTGGCGCTGTACCGGGCGGGGATACGCAACGTGGTTGCCACTTGCGGCACCGCCCTGACGTCGACTCATGCAGGCATGATCAAGCGCCACGCGGCAAAGGTCTACACCCTGTTCGACAGCGATGCCGCCGGCCTAAAGGCGACCTTCCGCTCCATGGAACTGTTCCTCGAACAGCGCATGCCGGCTTATGTCATCACCCTGCCGAGCGGCGACGACCCGGACAGCTTCCTGGCCAAAAACCCGGTAGAGGCATTCGCGGCTTGCCGGGACAAGGCGCGGCCGGTATTCGACCAGTACGTCCGGACCCTGCTGGTCCGCACCCCGGCGGACAGCGTGGACAACAAGGTGCGGGTCATGGACGAGGTGATCCCCCGCTTCAAGAAGATCGCCGACCCGGTGGAGCGCGACCTGTACGAGAAGGAGATCTGCCGCCTGCTGGGCATCGCGGTGCATGCCTTCCGCAAGCGATTGGGGGGCATGACCGTCACGGCCCGCGACCTGCCTGCGCAGCAGCGGCCCGAGGCTCTCCAGGGGGACCGGCACCAGGAGACCCTGCTGGCGCTCATGGTAAAATATCCCGAGGCACGGGGCGATATCGCCGCGTTCGGGGTCGAGAAGCTTTTCGAGGAACCGTACCGGCACTTAGCCGAAGCGGTGCTTGCTTCCCTCGACACCGGCGAAGCCTCTCACGATGTACACGCCCTTCTGGACGGACTGGATGACCCCGACCAGAAGCGGATACTGTCCCAGGTGCTCGTGAACGACGAGCACCTGGCAGATATAGACTGGCGTACGGTCTTTGCTGACTACAGGCGCGGCAGGGAACAGCGCTCTCTCCGCTCCAGCAACAGCGACATCAACGCCCGGCTGGCGGTCCTGGACCCGGACAGCGAAGAATATACCGCGCTTTTACAGCAGGCCGACGCCTTGCGCACCAGAAAATCGAAGCTGTAGCCCCGAGGCTGCATTTGAGGTGAAAAAAATGGCAAAAAAGAACATGGACGACGTGAAACAATTGATCGACCTCGGCAAGGAAAAGGGTTTCCTCACCTTCGACGAGG
>JBEKFJ010000024.1:0-19435 GCA_050013355.1 Oryzomonas sp. | reverse complement strand
GGAACCAGCAGCAAGGGACGGTGCTCCTTGAGCATCACGTCCGCCGCCCGCTCGATCAGGTTCCCTGACGTTCCGCAGGCGATGCGCGCCAGGGTGCCCATGCTGCACGGGGCGACGACCATGGCCGCCGGCGCGGAGGAACCGCTGGCGGCGCAGGCAAAGAGGTTGTCGGCCGCAACCGCCTCCACGCCCAGTTTAACGCCGAGATGGGCGCAGAGCCGCGCGGTGATGGCCGGCGCATCGCCGCCCAGGTCCAGGCCGGTCTCCTCACGGCAGACCTGTTGCCCGCTCTCGCTTACCGCCACGGTGAGCAGAAAGCCCCGTTTGACGAGTTCTTCCATCAGGCGGATGCCGTAGATCGATCCCGAAGCCCCGGTCAGGGCGACGAATACCCTTTTTTGCGTGGTCATGGCCTTCTCACCAGCAGGTCGGCTGCCGTGAATGCCAGTACGGCGATGCTGATATAGCCGTTCATGTTGAAAAAGGCCGCATCCAGCTTGTCCAGATTACCGTCCTTGAGCAGCAGGTGCTCATACAGCAGCATGGCGCCGGCTACCAGGATGCCGACCAGGAACAGCACTCCCAGGTGCATGGTGACGAACAGCCACAGGAGCAGTCCCAGCATCACCAGGTGGAACAGGCGCGCCGCCCGGAGCGATCCTTCGACCCCCAGCGCCACTGGGATGGAGTGGAGCCCGGCGGTGCGATCGAAATCAAGGTCCTGGAGGGCGTAGAGGATGTCGAAACCAGCAACCCAGAAGAGCACGATGCCCCCCAGGATCAGGGCGGGGGTGTCAATGCTGCCGCGAATGGCGACCCAGGCCCCCATGGGGGCCGCAGCCAGACAAATCCCCAGCACGACGTGGGCCAGGGAGGTAAAACGCTTGCAAAAGGAGTAGAGCACCAGGAAAAAGATTGCAACAGGTGCAAGCTTCAGGCAGAGCGGGTTGAGCTTCATGGCGGCAAAGAGCAACAACATCGTGGCTGCGGCAATAAAGACCAGGGTAGCGCCCTTGCCGATCAGGCCGGTCGGGATGGCGCGGTTGGCGGTGCGGGGGTTGCGGGCGTCGATCTCGGCGTCGATCAGGCGGTTCAGCCCCATGGCTGTCGTGCGGGCGCCGACCATGGCCAGGATGATCCAGAGGATCTGGCGGCCGCTGGGGAGGCCGTTCGCCGCCAGGAGCGCCCCGGTCAGGGCAAAGGGGAGCGCAAATACGGTGTGGGAGAACTTGATCATCTCCAGGAATACGGTGATCTTGCGTATGAGACTTGTTTGCATTGCCATGGCAATCATTCCGGGAAACCTTTCATAAAACTTACAATCTGCCATAAAAATCAATCTGCCACAGAGACACGGAGACACAGAGAACTGCATGGAGAAAGGCGAAGACAGAATCCGCCTAAGATTTTGTTTTTTCTCTGAGTCTCTGAGTCTCAGTGGCATGATCTGAGGTTCTGATTCTAAATTCTGCTGCCCGCGCCGAACCTGGGGGTATGCCTGAGCACCCCTGCAATCTCCCTTACCATGCTCGGGTTCGAGTTTTCAAGGGAAATGATGGCGCTCTGGCGGAAGACCCATTTCAGGGGAAAGCGGATTCCCCTATCGGGACTTGATCAGCCTGACCGGAACCACATCCCCGATGGACAGTTCGACTAACAGAGATTTCGTCAGGAACGCCTCCGCCTCTTTCAGCGCGGTGAAGGGCACATTGTCCAACTTGCCTCCCGCCATCATGACGTGTCCGCCGGCCGTTCCCCTTCCCGCCACCAGCCGCCTGATGATTTCGCCCGCATTGAGGTGATTGCTCGTCGTGCGCAGGGAGAGGATCACCTCATCGTTGTAATGCCCCATGCTCAGCACGGTCTCGATACCCTCCAGCCTGATCAGGTAGTCGGCCACCTCGGCCACCACCTCGGGAAAGCATATCGCCATCAGGTTCACAACCAACAGCTTCCCGTACATCATCGTGTTCTCAATCCCGCTATGGATGGTCAGGAAGTATTCCAGAGGCAGTTTGGGATGGGTAATTTCATACAGGATCCGCTTGTTCGCCACGGGGAAGAGGCGAAGATACGCCTCACGGTCGGGCCGGTTCGCCTCCCGGCCCAGGTCCTGAGTGTCTGATTTGATTGCGTAGAACAGGGCCGTGGCCAGTTTCGTACCGATGGTGATATTTTGCGCCAACAGATATTCGTAAAGAATCGTGGCGGTAACGCCGTAATCATCACGGACGTCCACCCAGCGGCACCTTGCGGTCGCTTCGCGCATGGGGTGATGGTCGATGACGATATCCACCCGGCAATCCGGAGAAAGGGAATTGTTGCCCGTGCCCGGCTGGGTGTCGAGCATGCAGACCGCGCTGACCTCATCCAGATCGACCATTTCGAGGGGGGTGAGCGTAATCTCCAACTCCTTCGCCATGGCGAGGTTTTCACTGCGTCCGATCATGCCGGAAAAGGTGATGACCGCATCCCTGCTCAGTTTCATGGCGAGCAGGTGGCGGAGCGCCATGGCCGAAGCCAGGCAATCGGGGTCAGGATTGTCATGGATGATGATGATGGTCTTTCCCCTGCCCTGTAACCACTCCAATATCTCGTCGGAATGTTCCTTGGAGCGCCGGAGGCCTTCCGGTACGCAGTTATCGGACATCACGGCATTCCCCCTCAAAGGTTCTGTAATAGAGGATGATGTATCTATCATACCAAACCTGTGGCAAAGCGCCATGTCCATGTCCTAAATCAGATTCCAAAGTAGACCCACCATCGGCGTCAAAGTGTGACCCACCTCAGTTAGCACCCGCCAATTTCTAACTTGTTTCTAACCAATCTTTCCTTTATAATCTTACCAGTAAGAATATTATAGTTGGCAGGAGTCATATCATGGCAAATGTAGCTACGACAAAAATGTCTTCCAAGGGGCAGGTAGTCATCCCGGAGGACATCCGTAAACGACTCAAGTTTAAGGCGGGTTCGCAATTTGTTGTCGTGGGTGAAAACGATGTGGTTATCCTCAAAGCAATAACTCCGCCAGCCATGAGAGAATTTGATGCTCTGATAGCAGAAGCTCGCAGACAAGGCAAAGCAGCGGGCCTAAAGCAATCTGACATAGCTGAAGCCATCTCCAAGGCGCGTGGTCGTAAATGCGAGTAATTCTCGATAAGAACGTGTTTGTTTCCGGTATTTTCTTCGCCGGGCCGCCTTATCAGATTCTTAAAGCTTGGGATGACGGAAAACTGAAGTTGGTAATTTCTCCCGAAATACTCGAAGAATATCTGAGAGTGGTGGGGGAACTGGCTAAGCAATTTCCTTCAATTGACGTGGGGAAGTTCATCGAACTTGTAACAATAAAAGCCGAGATGGTGCATGCTGAAAGCCTTTCAGAGCCTGTCTGTATTGACCGCGATGATGACAAATTTCTTGCCTGTGCGCTTGCCGGTAAAAGCAAGGTGATCGTTAGTGGTGATAAACAGTTACTGCATGTTTCGGGTTTTCGAGGAATACAAGTGCTAAAACCGCGTGAATTCATAGATGAGTATCTTTGCAAGCCAAACAGGTGAGCAGATAATAAATAATCTCACAGGGCTCTACATAGTAGATTCAGGGCCGCTTTGGCTTTCGTCCGGGTCATCCGGGGCACAGGAATCGTCGTCAGGTGTATCCTCATCCGGTTGCGGGGCGTTCTTATCCTTTGTCTTGGCTGCCGTTAAGGCTGCCAGCACCTCTTTGAAATCAACGATCCGGCCGGCTTCGGGGGTCATGGAGAATCGTGGCGCATTGTAGTTTTCAAACGAGCTGACGTTTTCAATACCAACCTGATAGTTCCCCTCTTTATCGGCAACCGTCAGTTGGGTCACCACGTAACCGACGTGGCCCGACTGCGCAACACCGACATCATGAGTCATCCCTAGGGTGAATTTATTGCTGAATTTGTCCGACACTTGCTTGCCGGTAAGCGTGTGGAGCACGGCATACTCTTTATTGCTGATTGCACCTTCTTGAAGCAGGGCCTGCGCCACGCTGTCCATAATATCCAGAACAACGGCAACAGAATCGCCATGGTCCAGATTTATCCGTATGCGTCTTTCCACCCCTGTTTTCTTATCCTGCTCCGAAAGCGGCTGGTCAATGAAACTGGAGTCCTTCAGTTTGGTAACGGCTTTCAGGATTTCAGTCTTGAAAATGTTGCTGAATACATCCATATTTTTGGCGCTGAAGCGGTTGACGCCAATCCATTTTGCAAGATCCGGGCTCTTTGACGCACCTTCCTTTAATAAGTCGTTCATGTCTATCTTGATTAGTTTGCCCCTTGTTTCAGGGCCCTGCGGGGAGACCGCATCAAGAATGGTAGTTAACAACGACGTCCCCACATAGATCGTTTGGGTGTTGTAATCAACCAACAGAGGCAATTTGATTGAAACCTCGACATTATCCCTGTTGTACTTCAGATCGTACAGCGCCTCCGATTTTTTAGCCTTCATATCGATTGCGCCATCGACATTCACGGAAATTCCCCGAATAATGTCGATGCCTGTCCCCAAATACTGTAAGCCCTTGTCAGCCGCACCCGGAGCGGCGTTTGCATCCTGTTTCGGCAGGGACAGATTGGTGACCATGCTTTTCGAGCTATAGTTGAACCCGGTTGCGTCAAGACTCTTTTTGACAGCCTGGTTGAGTTCTTCATGGGGAGGCAAAATCGTCGCGCAACCGCTGACGCAGATAACCATCACACCGAGAACCGCAATAATCATCCGCTTCATTGTCTTTCGCTCCTTGTGCCTGGTAACAGGCAATAAGCATGCGCCATAATTTTGCTGCCGACACCCACCATACTCAATTCCCGCATAATCCACAAGAACTCCCGGCAACCGCTTGGTCAACACTACCCCCTCGCATTCACAATCCCCTCGGCGGTCCTGATCCCGCTGGCCCAGGCGCCGGTTATTCCGCGGGAGGTGCCGGCGCCGTCCCCGATCATGTAGAGGTGAGGGCTGACCCGGAAATGGGCATCGATGAACGAGGGCTTGTTGGCGTACATCTTGATCTCGGGATAGTACATGATCGTGCTGGGGTGAAGGACGCCGGGGACGATAGTGTCGAGCTTCTTCAGGGCCGCCCAGATGTGGCGCATGATCTTGGCTGGGACCGCCAGCCCCAGGTCACCGGCGGTCACCGGACAGGTGGGGCGGAAGGAGTAGAGGTCGTCGTTGAAGGTCTCGTCGTAGGAGCGTTTCCCCATCCTGAAATCCCCCACACGCTGCATGATCGGCCGGCCGCCGCCGATCTCGTGGGCCAACCGGCCGAGAATCAGGGCCATCTGGTGGCCGCTTCGGACCGGGTCCTTCAGCCCTATGGTCTTGAGGAGCGCGAAATTGGCCAGGTCGTTGCCGCTCTTTTCTTCGGATAGGGCATGGCCGTTGACGAGGCTGAAGTCCTCGTAACGCTCCAGCACCACCCGGGCGTGCCCCGAATTGGTGCAGAAGGTCCGCACCCGCTCGGGAAAGTAGAACTTGGGGTCGTAATAGTCCCTGACGATGGGATAGTTGTCCAGGCGGGTCTCGACGCGGATGCCCACATCCACGATATTGTCGATGTAGGGGATGCCGAGTTGCTCCATGATGCGCTGCAGGAAGTCGAAACCCCTTCTGCCCGGCGCCATGATCACCGTGTCCGCCCGAAGGCTCTCCGTCCCGCCTACGGTTATCTCCGCCCCGCCATCCCCCTCCCGCACATCGCTCACCTCGCGCTCCAGAAGGATGCGGACCCCGCGTCCGGCAAGCTCGTCCATCAGGCGACGGATCAGAAATTTGCTTTGGTCGGTGCCGACATGGGCCTGGCGCACGTCGTAGAGGACCACCCCAACCCGTTCGGCGCGTCTGCGATAGGTCTCCAGGTTCTTCTGTTCCTTGATGGCCGGCCGGAGCCGCTCCTCCACGAGCGGCAGCAGCCGTTCCGCCTCCTCCCGGGTCCAGTACTCTTCGGCAAAACCGATGGGGTAGGTGTAGTTCTGCTTGCAGTCGTTCAGCAGGCCGCCGGAACAGATCGTGGCCTTGTCGATCATCAGGATGGAGAGTGCGGGGAGCCTGTCGGTGAGATGGAACGCAGCCCCGAGGGCCGCCGGGCCGGTGCCGATGATGATGACGTCATACTGGTCGGATGCCATGGATGAACCTCTGGAAAACCCTGCTAGTGTCCCGTGCGGTTAGTCGTGGGAAGTAATTTCCTAGCTATTTTGGCTGGTGCCAAGGCGCGGCGACGCAGGTGTAGCAGGGTCTACATCAAGGAGCCGCAACGACGGCAAAGGCCAAAAGAGCCGGAATTACGAGTACGAACTAACCGCACGGGACACTAGGGAAGATCAATCGCCGAAGCGGTTGCGGAAGTATTCTTCGCCGCGGCGACGGCGGACGGCCAGTTGATAAAGTTTGTCGTACTTGAGCGCCGCCGCCTCCCAGGTGAAACGCTTCTTCATGCCGTTTTTCCTGAGGGCCGCCACCCCTTTGGGGTTGTTGAAGAAGGTCCAGGCCGCCCAGCCGATGGTGTCGAACAGGGCGGCGGCGGTATGGTGGTGGAACTTGAAGCCGTTGCCGGTCAGGGCATGCTCGTTGAAGTTCTCCACGCTGTCCTCCAGGCCGCCGGTGGCGCGCACAATGGGCGGCGTGCCATAGGCCAGTGAGTACATCTGGTTCAGACCGCACGGCTCGAATAACGAAGGCATGACGAAGAAGTCGGCGCCTGCCTCGACCTTGTGGGCCAATTCTTCATTGTAGCCGATGTGACAGGCGAATTTGTCGGGATGGGCGGAGGCCACGTCACCGAAGAAGAAGTGCGCCCAGGGTTCGCCGTTGCCGACCATCACGAACTGCACGTCCATCTCCAGGATGCGGTGGATGGCCTCGGCGATCAGGTCGGTCCCCTTCTGTTTGACCATGCGGGATACCACGCCGAACAGCGGCACGTCGTCGCGCTGCGGCAACCCCAGCCGTTTCTGCAGGTCGCGCTTGCAGGCGGCCTTGCCCTTGTTCACCGTCCGGGCCGTGTAGGTCGCGGCGATGCAGTGGTCGGCGGACGGGTCCCACTCCTCGTAATCCACGCCGTTCAAGATGCCGTACAGATCAGCGGCCCGGTCCCGCACCACCCCTTCCAGCCCCCAGCCGTATTCCGCCGTCCGGATCTCCCGGGCATACCCCTCGCTGACCGTGGAGAGGAGGGTGGCGTGGTAGATCCCCCCTTTGAGCAGGTTGACCTGGTCGTCCTTTTCCAGCTCCAGGTAATTGAAGTGTTTCCAGCCGGTGCCGAGCACCTCCATCAGGCCGGGGTAGAAGTTGCCCTGGTGCTGCATGTTGTGGATGGTGAGGAGCGAGGCTGCGTTGCCCACATAGCGGTCGTGCAGGTAGGAAGTATTGAGCAACAGCGGGATGATGCCGGTGTGCCAGTCGTGGGCATGGATAACGTCCGGCTGCCAGTCCAAGATCTTGCAGAGTTCCAGGGATGCCTTGGAGAGAAAGACGAAGCGGTTGTCGTTGTCCAGGTACCCCCGGCCGTCCTGCTGGTAGACCCCGGCTCGGCCGTAGAACTGTTCATGCTCCAGGAAATAGATAGGGACATCGCTCCCCGGCAGCCTCCCTTCGTAGACGCCGCAGTACATGCGTCCGATGATGCCCATGGGCACCACCAGCACGCCCGGCAACAGCCTGAGGCTGTACTTCTCCCGATTGACGGCATGGTAGCGCGGGATGACCACGCGGACATCGTGCCCCAGGCGGGCCAGGTATTTGGGCAGGGCGCCGACCACATCCCCCAGCCCCCCCTCCTTGGCAAAGGGTGCGGCCTCGGAGGCGGAAAAGAGGATGGAAAGCTTGTGGAGGGAAGGCTTCACGGGGACTCCGGAACAATATCAGGCTGGCAATCTGCCACAGAGCCACGGAGAAAAACCGGTTTCCGAACCATATTCCCGGTTCACTTTGTGTCTCCGTTCATCTGTGACCACGACGGGCATCTTCAACCAGGTTGTTGAAAATCTACTGCGGGACCGGTCTGCGACGTTGCCGCTCGCTCAAAGGCTCAACGTACCGAAGGGTACGCCTCGCTTCCTCACTCACTTGCGCCTTGCTGACCTGCCTCCTCGCTACGATTTTCAACAACCTGCTACTGGGGCACGCTTTTCCAGTCGTCCAGGAATTTCTTGATGCCGGCGTCGGTCAGGGGGTGTTTGGCAAGCTGCATGATGACCGAATAGGGGATCGTGGCGATGTCGGCGCCGATCAGGGCCGAGTTGAGGACGTGGACCGGGTTGCGCACGCTGGCCACGATGATCTCGGCGGTAATGCCGTAGTTGTCGAAGATGGTGCGGATCTCTTCGATGATACCCATGCCGTCCTGGGAGATGTCGTCCAGCCGGCCGACGAAGGGGGAGACATAGCTGGCGCCTGCCTTGGCGGCCAGGAGCGCCTGCATGGGGGTGAAGATCAGGGTCACATTGATCTTCACCCCCTTTTCCGACAGGGCCTTGGTGGCCTTGAGCCCTTCCGGCGTCATGGGCACCTTGACCACGATGTTCTTATGGATCTTGACCAGTTCCCTGGCTTCCTTGATCATGCCGGGAGCGTCCAGGGAGATGACCTCGGCCGAGATCGGGCCGTCTACGATGGAGACGATCTCCTTGATGACATCCTTGAACTTGCGGCCCGATTTTGCGATCAGGGAGGGGTTGGTGGTGACGCCGTCCACCAGCCCCAGATCATGAGCCGCACGGATCTCCTTGACGTCCGCAGTGTCGATGAAAAACTTCATGTGTTCCTCCGTTTATGATGGTTTATGGTCAAGCTGTTCGCGGAACTTTTCCAGGCAGTCCATGGAGCAGAAATAGTGGCGCTCGCCCTCGAGCCGGCCCACCACGGCATCTTCCTCGGAAACATAGATGCCGCAGACCGGATCGCGATACGTCGCCGCGGCTTCACGTTTATCCGATGTCCTGATTTCCGGTTTATTCCCGCTTGCCAGCGACATGACGACGCGGTAGCCGATATAGATCAGAAGCCCCCAGATCAATAGCCTGATCACGTTACTCTCCCGGTTAAAGTTTTAGCACGCTCTCATCGGACCGAAGCGTTTCCAGCAGTTGTGCAACGGTTTGCCCAAGGACCGGATGCACCAGGCCAGGGGCCAGATCGCAGAGCGGCTGCAACACGAAGCGCCGCTCTGCCATGCGCGGGTGCGGGACGATCAGCCCCTCTTCCTCGACGATCTCCGAACCATAGAGCAACAGGTCGAGATCGATGGGTCGCGGCCCCCACTGAACGGTCCGTATCCGGCCAAAGACTTCTTTTTCGATGTGCAGCAGCCGTTCCAGCAGTTCGCGGGGGGGGAGTTCGGTAGCAAGCCTAAGAACACCATTGTAGAAAGAAGGCTGGTCAACGACCCCGACTGGGGACGTTTCGTAGAACCCAGACAGGCCCGTCACCCGGCAACCGGGCAGCTTGCCGATCTCGGCCACCGCCCGCAGCAGGTTGAACTCCCGGTCTCCCCTGTTTGAGCCAAGAGCGATATAGGCATCTGCTTCCACAGTACGATTAAAGCATAACCGGCCGGCGGCGTCAACCGTGCCGATGGGCACCGGCAGGTGTCACGGATTCAGGTATTATCCCAGATATGCGGCGACCATTCGCGCATCTTGCTGAAGAACATCCGGTTTACCTTCCATGATAACCCTGCCCCGTTCCATTACGTAGGCATAGTCCGCCACTTCAAAAGCTCTTCTGGCGGATTGTTCCACCAACAACAGCGTTATCCCCGATTCCTTCAATCTGCTGATAATGGAAAACACTTCGTCGACAATGACAGGTGCGAGCCCCATTGATGGTTCATCAAGGAGCATTATCTTCGGCTGTGCCATCAAAGCCCTGCCGATAGCAAGCATCTGCTGTTCACCGCCGGAAAGGGTACCGGCTGACTGCCGACGTCTCTCCATCAAGCGTGGAAACAAGTCGTAGACCCTCTCCAATTCAGCGGCAGCGCGAGAACGGAAACCGAAAAATAGGGGCAGCCGATGGTATGCTCCGAGGAGCAGGTTGTCTTCTACTGAAAGTGGGCCGAAAACACGCCGCCCCTCCGGGGAATGCGCCAAGCCTGACCGGGCAATCCTTGAGGCATCCAGCCCCTGAACAGGCTTGCCATCGAGCATCACGGTCCCCTTTGTAGGCTTCAACTCCCCGGAGATGGCCCGCATCGTCGTGGTCTTACCGGCTCCATTAGGGCCGATCAGAGCGACAGCGGTCCCCTGTTTCACTGTCAGCGAAGTCCCGACCAGCACCTCGCTGCTGCCGTACCCTGCATAAAGATTGTCAACTACCAGCATATACTTGCCTTCCCCCGCTCATACTGGCATCAACTGCGGGACTGCTGCAACGGGTTCTCTGGCGCTCTGCGTATGGCGGGTGCCAAGATAGGCTTCGATCACCTTCGGATGCCGCTTGATCTCTTCGGGGCGACCTTCAGCAATGATCTTTCCGCCATCGAGAACCGTCACTATGTCACAGAGATCGCTAACGACCTCCATATGATGTTCGATCAGAAGAATGGTAATGCCGCACTGACGGATTCGCCGAATGATCTCCAGCAACTTGACCACATCAGGATGGGCCAGGCCCGCGGCAGGTTCGTCAAGTATCAATAGTTGGGGACGGCGGGCCAGCGCACGGGCTATCTCCAGGAAACGCTGTGCTCCGTGTGGCAGATCCTTAGCCGGAATGCGAGACTGAGCAGCCAACCCAACCAACTCCAGAAGCGCAAGTCCGTCTGCCTGAACGAGCCGCTCACTTTTCCCGGTCAATCCGAGTAAAACCAATGGCAACGGAGAACGGATAATTCCTTTCATCGCAACCATGACATTGTCCAGTGTGGACAGTTCCGTAAAAATCTGCAGGTTCTGAAATGTTCGAGCGATGCCTCGACGGGCAACCTGGAACAGGCTCCCCCGCGGCAGAGGCACTCCATGCAACAGCATTTCCCCGCTGTTTGGCGCATAGAGTCCGGATATCACATTGACCAGGGTACTCTTGCCGGAGCCGTTCGGCCCTATAAGCCCATGAACGGAGCCGGAACGAACGGACAGCGAAATGCCATCCACTGCCCGCACTCCGCCAAAATGGCGCGTCAGCTCGCGAACACTCAAAATCGGTTCGGAGGTCGGCCGCCGACAGATCAGCACCGACTCAAGATTGGATGCAGCAGGTAACGGAGCGGGAACAATTCCGAACAGCCTGGTCAGAAAGCGGGCGGCAAACCCCATCAGGCCGTCGGGCAGACCGACAACCACCGAAAAGAGCATCAAGGCGAAGATCGCTTTTCGCCAGTCCTCGGTATTATCGACAAACATTCCGCCAACTACCAGCAACCCCATTGCCACAACCGGTGCCAGAGCCTGAAATGGCCTGGTACTTTTGGCTAGAAGTCCGCGGGCTCCGGCAATTAAGGCGAACACAAATCCTGTTCCGGAAAAGATTTGAAACAGCAGGCGGTTGGAAAGCAGATTGGGAAGCAGAACGACAATCGCCGCCCCGACAAGTGCGCCCCAGAGACTTTTTCTTCCGCCGAGCACCACACCGAGCAACAGAATGACCATCAGATCGTAGACGAATATCTGCGGTTGCAGAAACTGGAAATTGAACGCATAAAGCCCACCGGCCAGTCCTCCAATGCCGGAACCGAGGATGAAGGCAGCTGCCTTGTGCCGATGGGTACCGATCCCCATGGCATCTGTGGCAATCGGGCTGTCCCTAAGTGCCTCAAAGGCCCGACCCCATTGGGAAGAGAGCAGATTGCGCATGGCCATCCAGACAAATCCCAGCAGTATCAGGCAGAGCCAATAGAAGCCTTTGGCATCAAGCATCAAGCCGAAGACGGGCGGGCGGGGAACGCTCATCCCCTGAGCTCCGCCGGTAAGCGATTCCCACTCGTTCAGCGCTGTGGCCGTTAGCGCCATGAAGCTGAGTGTTGACAGGGCAAACTGGGGTCCCTCCAACCGCAGGGCCGGGAAGGCCAAAACTCCGCCGAAAAAAAATCCCACAGTGGTTGCGATCAGCAGGGCAGGCAGCATGCTGCAACCGAACGTGGTGACTGCGAGAGCAGCGCTGTAGGCGCCCAGGCCCAGAAATGCAGCCTGGGCGAGATTGATCTGTCCAAGGTAACCGACAGTGATGTCCAGACCTATCAGCAATATTGCGTAGATAGTCAGTAGGGTCAACAACCCCAGAACAAACGTGTTGTTGACCGCCATCTGAATGGAAGCCATGAGCAGCGCCAGCAGGGCCTCGGCGCCGCATATCAGAAGTAGACGTTTGATCAAGTGTGAATCCGTTTCAAAAGATTGAAAAAAATGAGAGCGGTCATACGATCAGACCTTTTTTATGAGGATCTTACCGAAAACACCGGTGGGCCGTACTGCCAGTGCAAGAATCAGCAGGATCAGACCTGGCGCTTCGCGCCATCCGCTGCCAACATAATAACTGGTCAGGCTTTCAAGGGAACCGAGAAACATTCCGACCAGAACAACCCCGAAGCCGGAATCGAGACCAGCCACAACTGCTACGGAAAAAGCCTTCAACACCAGTACCGAGGCCATAGTGGGGCCGACCGTGGTAATGGGGGATACCAGCAACCCTGCAACTGCTGCCACCACACCGGACAGGCTGTATGAAAGCATTATGATTTTTGTCGCCGAAATTCCCATCAGCTCCGCAGCGTCGCGGTCTGCGGCAACCGCTTCGAATGCCTTGCCAAGCAGTGTTTTGCGCTTGAACAACTCAATAATTCCCATGATCGCAAAGACACCGAGGGCAACCGACAGTTCCAGAGGTGTTATGCGTATGCCCGCCACCTGAAAAGCTTCCGACGATATTGGAGTAGGAAAGGGGCGATCATCTCGCCCCCAGATGTTTTCGGATGCGGAGAAAAAGAACAGGCCGATGATGATGGTCAGAAGAATCCATCCCTCGTTCTTCTGCTCCAATGCAAGCCTCACTCCGGCCCGCTCCACGAACAACCCCAACAGAGCCCCGCACAGCAGCCCGAGCGGAACCATGAACCGGTAAGAAATGCCGATGTTTGTCATTGTGAGGCAGATGAACGCCGAAACCATCACGAGTTCACCCTGGCCGAAGTTGATGCTCTTGCTGGTGACATACGTCAACTGAAACCCATAGGCGATCAGTGCATACACCAAGCCCATCAGGGCGCCGCTGACCACCAACTGGGCAATGACAGACTCGTTCATTGTGCGGCAACTCCCGGGATAAACACGTACGCCATCACTTGGACTTTTTCCCTTTTACCGTAGTGGCACTTTGGGTAAGCCGCTTGCGGTCTGCATCGTTTGCAAAGACAACGTGGCCGTCCTTCACCATGCCCATGACCACCTGATCGCGACGGAATGCCTCATGGCTGTTCTCATTGGCGGGGTCCCATTTGGTAAACGGTTTTTGCCAGGTTGCAATAACGCCTTTCACCGGTTCCTTCAGATCCTCAAGAGCTTCCTTGATTTTTTTCGTATTGGTGCTTTGCGCCTGTTTAACAGCTGCGGCAAAAATATAAACCGCATCATACCCTTGGGCAGCAGAAACAGGCGACGGAATACGGCTGACCTTATATGTCTTTCGGTACCCTTCGATGAAGCTCTTTGCCTTCGGGGTAATCGGTTCTTCGATGAAAGTCTGCGGCATCAGGGTGCCGTTGCCGTTCTTGCCGGCATTGTCAATGAAATTGGACATGGAAAGTGTCCAGCCTCCAATGAGCGGCGCTTTCATACCGATCTTGGCCATTCCGTTCGCAATGGCGGCAAGTTCCGGGCCAATCCCCCAGATCAGTATCGCTTGAGCACCTGCATTTTTGCCCCTCAGCAGTTGAGCAGTCATATCTTTGTCACCGATATTGAATTTTTCGGTGGCCACCACCTGAAGCTTGTTCCCCTGTTTCTTGATCTGATTCAGTAGGTCATCACGTCCCGATACACCATAATTGGTCGAGTCGTGAAGCAGAAGTACCTTGGTATATTTGCGGTTGATCGCTTCTTCAACAACCATTGCCGATTGAATGCCATCATCTGCGGCAAAACGGAAGATGGAGAGATCCTTGACCCCTGCTTTGCTCCATTGGGTCATGGAAGCGGAACCGGCTGCGGGGGTGATGATCTTGGTGATTCCCTTCTCCTGGAGGTGCTTGTCTCCGGCTAGAACCACACCGGTATTTACCGACCCGATTACGCCGGAAAGATCCGGCATGGAGGCAAGCTCCTGGGCGATGAGAGCGCCTCGCTCGTTTTTTGCCTCATCGTCGCGCTCGATAACCTCGATTTTCATCGTCTCGGCACCGACCTTGATGCCACCAGCCGCGTTAATTTCGGCTATCGCCAGCTTGGCGCCATCACGCATGGAAGCGCCCATAGGGGCAGAACCGCCGGAGAACGGCCCGGTAACAGCAATCTTGATAACATCCGCGCTAAAGACAGGCGAAACAAACAATAGCAACAGCAACGGTATAATTAACAATGTTCTCATAGTGACGACCCTCCAGTGATGATTTGATAAGTCCTGTGCATAGTTTATAATAGTGTTTGTTTTAAGTAGCAACGGGTATTTTCAATGGAGATAGATTGCCACAATGATCTAGGTTCCCGTTGCGAACCTGGCATGAAGTCCGTACATGCGATCATCCCCTTTCCAATCCTTCGGGTGATTGATTATTTTCTCTATACCCTAAAAAATAATACCATATTTATCCTGTTTGTTTAAACTCAACACATGGTTTGAAATGACCTAAGAGGGGGAGCGGCGGAAGCGGCAGGGGGTCCGGTGGGGGCGCCTCCTGGTGGGGGCGCCTCCTGTTATTCGATCAAAGTATCCGCTTGCCGAACAACGATGCGGCGAGTTCGACCGCTATAGCGGCGGTCTGGTTGCGCTGGTCGAGGATCGGGTTGATCTCCACCATATCCAGGGCGCGCACCCGATCCGAATCGGCAAGGATCTCCATCAGCAACTGGGCCTCACGGTAGCTGAGGCCGCCCGGCGAGGGTGTGCCGACGCCGGGGCCGACCTGGGGATCGAGGCAGTCCATATCGAGGCTGATGTGCAGCCGCTCCCGGTGTTCAAGGCGCTCCAGGGCTTCGCGGGTAACGGCGCCCATCCCTCGTTCGTCGATGTCGCGCATGGTATAGACCGCGATGCCGCTCTCCCCCAGGCGCGTCCGCTCCTCCGGGTCCAGGTCGCGGACGCCGATCATGACCACGTCGCCCGGCTCCAGCTTTGGGCCTGTGCGCCCAACATCGACCAGTTCCGGATTCCCCTCGCCCAGCAGCACGGCCAGGGTCATGCCGTGGATATTTCCGGTCGGGGTTGTCGCGGGGGTGTTGAAATCGGCATGCGCATCGATCCAGATCAGCCCTGCCGGCGCGTTATGGGTGACGCCGCCGATGGAACCGATGGCGAGCGAATGATCGCCGCCGATGAACAGCGGTACTGCCGCCTCCTCCACAGCCCTGCGTCCTGCTTCATAGACGGCCTGACAGGTCTGGCGGATTGCGGGCAGGTAGTGCTGCTGCCGCTCCTCGGACAGGGTTTCCCGAATCGGGACGGAAATGTTGCCGGTGTCGCGGATGTGATACCCCAGGGACGCCAAGCGTGAGGCCAGCCCGGCATAGCGCAAGGCGCCCGGCCCCATGTCAACCCCGCGATGGGTCTGGCCCAGGTCGATCGGGACACCGATGATCTGAACGGTCGTGCTCATTAAAGTATTCTCCTCTGCCGTTGTCATCCGTATCGCCTCAGGTTGTTCCACAGGTTGACCATGAAATCCTGGGCATTGGTCAGGATGGCTACCGCCTGCATCGACCCGCGGTTTGCCAGCTTGTCGGTGCTGAACTCCGTCATGTCAACCACATAGAAGAAGACCGGACGCACCACATCCCGGGCAGTGACGTGATAGCCGGGGACCATGTTGCCGAAGGCGATGGTATGGAGCTGGGTCGCCAGGGCGATCACCGTGGTTGCCCGGCGGGCGTGGACTCGCATGGCATCCTGGGCAAGGCAGGCATCGGAGATGACGCCGGGCAGCGGCCCATCATCGCGGATGGAGCCGGCCAGCACGTAGGGAACCCCTTGCCGCTCGCATGCGGGGATGATGCCATCGGACAGCCCCATTTCCCGGATGGCCCGGGGGATCGAACCGCGCAGACGCACCTCGTTGATGATGTCCAGGTGGTTGTAGTGACCGTTTGGCTGCAAGACCTGGGTATAAATGTCCTGGCCGAGGCCGGTACGGAAACGGGCCGCCTCCAGGTCGTGGGTGGCCAGGGCGTTGCCCGCCAGCAGGGCGTGGCAGTAGCCGTGCTCCACGACAAACTGCATCGCGTCGCGGCTGTCCTTGTCAAAGGCTACCGCCGGACCGAGCACCCACACGATGTGGCCCTGCTCGCGATCATGCCGCAACACCGCGTAGAGTTCGTCGTAGGAGCGGGAAAATGGTGTCTCCCTGGTGCCGCGGGTACGGAAGGCGAACTTGTCGGCAGCGGCAGGTACGGCCGACGGAAATCCGTCGGAATGCACGTAGATCCCCTCTTCCCCGCCATCGCTTCTACCGATCACCACCGGGTCGCCCCGCTTCACCAGCCGGGGCTCGACGACCTTCACCTCCCTGTCCAGCAGAACCATGGCGGCATCCATACGGCTTTCCCGGGCGAGCAGCCAATCACCGCCCCCCAGATGGAGGTACTCGGGAAGGTTGGAGGTGGCGTGGAATCCACCAGGAAGCACCCCGTCGGCCGGAGCGGGTTCAACGCGCACCGCCGGCGCAGAGGCCATCTCGGGGCGACTGAAATCCGGCGGGGTGTAGACGGGTATGACTGACATGGCGGTCTCCTTCTGCCGGCACCCCCTATCCTCGACAAAGTATCCCGGATAACGGCTGGTGCATTATTACCTTGCTATAAGTAAACAACCGACGCGGGAGGTTGTCAAGGTACGGTGAAGCCGCCGGCCGGCCCCATCCCTCCGAAGTCTGTACGTAAATCTTTATGCGCCATCATCATGGGAAAGGTTTATAATTTATAATATAGAAGATGCGGGGCCACCACTGAGGGATGCAGAGGGTTCGTGAGAGCCCCGGCATAAGGAGAGGAAGTGGGCTCTATGAAACGGCTGGTCTTGGGAATGATGATTGCGGTCTTCGCAGGCGCAATTACGTTACTGCCGGCAGCGAGCCGCGGGGACTCGAACCAGGCGGCAGGCGCGAACGCCCCTCTAGCCATAGGACAAACGCTGGTGCGTGAAGGTGATTTTGCCGTCCAACTGGAGGCTGCTTTAGGCATGGGAACGGCTGGAAACGAGACAGAAGCGGAAAGCCGCCTGGCAGAAGCCGACATCAGCCCCAGAAACGGCTGGATCGCCGATTATCCCATGACGCCGGACATCTCGGGAGAGGTATATAGTTCGGTGCGTGCGGCCGCGGATGCGGGGAAGATCGGGCTGAGCGCGGAGAGCGCTGCAGAGCGGTTCAATAACGTCATGGCGCAGGCTGGCCTGTCGGCCACGGCTTCTTCCGTGGGCGGAGGCAGCGGCGCATATGCGGTCAGCGCAAGCAGCCCCGACGAGGCGGCGATCGACGACTATTACTACAATGAAGGCCCGCCGGTCATCACCTATTATTCCCCGCCGCCCGACTACTCCTACCTGTACGCCTGGGTGCCGTACCCGTTCTGGTGCTACGGCTTCTGGTTCCCCGGCTACTTTATCCTGAATGACTTCCACCGGCCCATGTTCGTCGGTGGCCGGGGCGTATTCGTCTCGAACCACTTCCGCGACATCGGCGGACATCGCTTTGCGCGTATTGATGCGGTGGCGAGATTCCAGGGCAGACCTGCGATGACAACCAGCGGAACAGGGAGGAGCGGGCTCGGGGTATCCGGAGGCGGCAGGGGGTTTGGCGGCACGGGCAGCGCCCCGCAACTGGCACCCAACAGCAGGTTCAGCGCCCCGGCTTACCGCTGGGGCGGGACGAACGGTATGCCGTACAGGGGCAGGGCGTTCAGTGCGCCTCCATCAGCTCCCCGCTCGGCTGTCACGGGGCAGAGAAATGTCTATCGCGGCGGCGGCACGGGCAGTTGGGGCGGCGGCAGGACAATGGCGCACAGCGGCATAGCGGGTGGGTCTTTCAGGGGGGGCGGGAGTACGGGCTTCCATGGAGGCGGATCATCCGGCGGCAGAGGCCATCGTTAATGAACCGTAGCGTAGACGAGGGCTCGGAGGCTACTTGTTGAAGGTAGCCAGGATATATTCCGCTATGGCATGGGCATCCTCGTCTGAAAGCGTGCCAGTATCGAACTTCAGCATGCCGGGGCCGGGGTTTCTCACGATCCGGACGATATCAGCGGGGGTGTGGACGTTGTTCCGCTGCAGGTCCGCTTTGGAGAATGTCTTTTCCGGATTGACCTCATTGCCGCCATCCGCATGACAGGCAATGCAATTTTGTTGAAACGCCGCTTTGCCCTTCGCGAGGTCATTGTCCGAGCAATGGGCGGAGAAAGCCGGCAGCACGAGCGCTCCCATCATCGCAAGCGCCACAACAAATCTTTCCATGGTTTTCCTCATCATACGATCCCTCGTGTCGTGTGCCCTCAACGGCCAAGGCCCTGAAACATCAGGGGCGAAGCGCCGCCCCTGATGTTTGATGTTTTACCGGCGGAACAATTCTCTACCTTCATGCGGCTGTCAGACAACCGCGATATCCAGACTCGACTCCCAGGTGCCGTGCAGATTGCAGTGCTGAGATGCAACCAGGGTGATTTTGCCGGCCGGGGCCGACTCCTTGGGAATGACCACATCGAACGTAACCTTGGGCTTCAGGAACCCCTTAGGCTGAAGGTCTGCCTGGCCGGCCGGTTCATTGCCGATGGCAAGCGCGATGAACTCGATCCAATGGGTTGGTCCCATGACATGTAGATTTTCGCCGACCGAGACCTCGACGGTAAACGGCTCGCCGGCTTTTACCGAGGCGGGCGCCGAGATGACCGGGGCATGGGTTTTTTCCAAGGGGGTCTTCTTGGCCGGGTCCTTTGCCCGGTTGATGCCCTCAAAGAGCGTCTGGTCCACCTTGGTCGGAAAGTAGCGCTCCGCCGCCGCCAGGGTGGAAGCGATGCCGGTCGCAATCGAACCGATGGCCGTCGCCTTCAAAAAGGTACGTCTGTCCATAAGGTATTCTCCTTTCGAGTTGTGTTGATTAGTTTCCGTCCGGAAAGGGTTCTTTTTCGCCCATGCGGCGTCAATCTTGGGGCTTGCTTGTGACTTCGGCCGTTGGCCTCACCCTTCGGGCGCCTTCGCGGTCCAATTTAGCAAGCTAAATTGTGCGGCGTACCGATGTACGCCTCCGCGCAATC
This sequence comes from Oryzomonas sp., assembly GCA_050013355.1. Lineage (GTDB taxonomy): Bacteria > Desulfobacterota > Desulfuromonadia > Geobacterales > Pseudopelobacteraceae > Oryzomonas. The sequence continues at coordinate 18 of JBEKFJ010000024.1, read as the reverse complement.
CCTTGATTTCCTTGCCTG
>JBEKFJ010000023.1:0-20178 GCA_050013355.1 Oryzomonas sp. | reverse complement strand
ATCGTGGCAGTGGATGCACAGATTTTCCCAGTTGCTGCCGTCGGCGGGGTTGTTGTTGTGGTTGCCGTCCTTGTGGTGGACGGTCAGTTGGTGCAGGTTGGCCTGGTCGAATTCCCGGCCGCATTTGGCGCAGATCGGGCCGTGGATCTTCAGGGACTTTGTCCGGTAGTTGGCGGTGTCCCCTGTTTGCCGGCGCATGGCCTCTATGCGGGCTGCGGCTTCGGCGGCCGAGGGGAGCTTGACCGTGACCGGTCTTTTGGGGCGTGCCATGATGGTCCTTTCTATTAAGTGATCTGTTGAACGGCCGTGCAAAAAGCTCCAGCTGCAAGGCTTGCGACACCTGAAGAGTGAGGCGTACCCCTTGGTACGCCGCAGGGATGAGGGGGGCGCGTAACGCCGCAGATGGACTTTTGGCGCAGCCGTTTACCCGTTCAGCAGCTTGACCGTGGACCTGCCGTCGTCATAGTAATCGATGATGTTCAGGCAGCCATAGGTCTGCTCAATGTTGAACATCCCGGCCAGCGGCGCACCGATGGCGCTCAGGAGCACGATGCGGTTGACGCCGCCGTGCCCCACCACCAGGATTTCCTGACCCTTGTGGCGCTCAACGATCTCCGCGATGACCGGCATGACCCGCGCCTCCACGTCCAGCAGGTTCTCCCCCTGGGGCACCCGGTAGTTGACCAGGTCGTTCAGCCGGGCCTGCCATTCCGTTGGCCAGCGCCGGGCGATCTCCTGCCAGGTCAGGCCTTCCCACGCGCCGATGTTCAACTCGCGCAACTCGGGGCGGCGCTCCGGTTCGATGCCGAACCGGCCGCAGACGATCTTCGCGCCGATGGCGCAGCGGGACAGGTCGCTGGAGTAGCAGGCCGAGATGGGGTTGCCGGCCAGGCGTTCCTTGAGGTCATGGTACTGCTCCAGGCCGACATCGGTCAAGCCCACATCGGCCTGGCCGTTGTAGCGGGGCTGGTCGTGGCCTGCCACCTGGCCGTGGCGGATGAGGTAGATGCGGGTTGCCGGGGTCATGTGCGTGTCTGTCCTTTCAAAAAAGGGTTGGGGATGAGGAGAGCCTGACCGAAATGACCACCAGGGCCGCAATCTCGGACAGTTCGCTGATGCACCCCACCACGTCGCCGGTCAGGCCGTCCAGCCGGCGCTGAAAGTAGCTGCGCAGCGCCACGGTCAACAGGATAATAACGACATAAGCGGCCACGCCGGTAAGGGGCGGCAGCACGAAGGCCGCTGCCAGGGTCAGGACCAGGGCGGTAACCAATTGGGCATTGCCGGTGCCCTGGATGAAGACGGCCCCCAGCCCTTCCTTGCGCGCATGCCGGGCTCCGGTTATGGCGAGGACCTGGGCACAGCGGGCCAGTGCGGGAACGAACAGCAGGGCCTGCATCTTGATGCCGGCCGGCACCGAAAGCAATGCCTGCCACTTCAGCAGCAGGCCGAGGACGATGCCGACGACGCCGACTGCGCCGACACGGGAGTCCTTCATGACCTCCAGAAAGCGTTCCCTGCCGCCGCGGGCCGCGATGCCGTCACAGACGTCGGCCAGGCCGTCCAGGTGCAGGGCGCCGGTCACGGCGGCCAGGGCGGTAATCAGCAGGGCGTCGGTCAGCGGCCGGGCCAGCCAGGGGGCGATCAGCCAGTTGAGCCCGGCCAGCAGGGCGCCGATGGTCAGCCCGACAAGGGGGAAGACGGCTGTCGAGCGCCCAAGGTCCTGGGCTTCGCAGTCTGTCTTGAAGGGGAGCGGGATGATGGTCAGGAACTGGAAGGCGACGAGGTAGCGTTTCATGGTGTCGCTTCGAAAGGGGTTGTGACGACCAGTTCCGCATAGCCGGTGGCGGCGTCGTGGCGCCGTGAGAAGCGCACATCCGGCAGGATCGCCAGGACGATCTCGGCAGTTGTCAGGACGATGCAGCCGTCCAGCAGGTGGCCTCCCAGCACGCGGCCGCTGCTGTCGGCAAGGGCGATGTGCAGGTGCGGTCCCTGGGTCGACAGGGTGCCGGAGAGGGAGACGATCTCGAGCGGACCCTCGATGATGGTGCCGCCGCCGTTTCCGGCCAGCCGCAGGGCCGCCCGGCTCAGGCTGCCGGCGCAACTGAGCACGCAGGCGGCGGGCAGCTCCCGGTCGTGGAGCAGGCGGGACAACGAACCTCGAATGTCATCCCCCGGCCGAAGCCGTAGTGACAGCGATGTGATGGAACTGTACATGACATCTCTTATACCGATTCCAAATCAAGGCGCTATTCTCGCGTTGGTTCGTCATCGGCTCCTCAACGTTCTTACCTGTATGCCTTCGTCGCCTCAATCCTCGCCGCCTTGATTTCATCCTTGATTTGAAATCGGTATTTCCTTGTGGTTCTCCCTGCCGATGAGACCGTCAGATCTTATCCTTTTTCAGGTCATCTGCAAAGAGCTTTCCTGCGCCCCGCGAGGCGCAGAAATTGCCGCACATGGTGCAGGTGGCGCTGTCCTCGGGAACCCGGCTGGCGCGGATGGCGCGGGCGTCATCAGGATAGAGGGCCAGTTGGAACTGCTTTTCCCAGTCCAGGTCGCGTCGGGCCTTGGACATCTCCCGGTCCCGCTCCCGCATCCTGTCCGGGTACTTGTTCATGTCCCCGACGTAGGCGGCGATCTTGGCCGCCTTGACCCCCTGGCGCACGTCATCTTCAGTGGGGAGGGCCAGGTGTTCGGCCGGGGTGATGTAGCAGATCAGGTCGGCACCGAATCGGGCCGACTGGGCCGCGCCGATGGCCGAGGTTATGTGGTCGAAGCCGGGCGCCACGTCGGTGGTGATCGGTCCCAGCATGTAGTAGGGCGCGCCGCCGCTCATCCGCTTTTGCAGCTTGATGTTCCCCTCGATCTCGTCCAGGGGGACGTGCCCCGGCCCTTCCACCAGCATCTGGCACCCCAAGTCGCGCCCCAGTTCGGCCAGCTCGCAGTTGAAGACGAGTTCCTGAATCTGAGCCCTGTCGCTGGAGTCGTGAATGGCCCCGGCCCTGAGGCCGTTTCCCAGGGAGAGCACGGTGTCGTGTTTCTTCAGGATGGCCACCACCCGGTCGAACTGCTCATACAGCGGGTTCTCGCGCTTGTTGGCCAGCATCCAGGCCACCATGGAGACGCCCCCCTTGGAGACCAGGCCGCCATAGCGGTACCCCTGTTTTCTGAGGCGCTCGATGGTGGAGAGGTTGATGCCGCAGTGGACCGCCATGAAGGCTATGCCGTCGGCGCACTGGCGCTCGATCAGGTCGAAGAGTTCTTCGGGGTCGAGCCGGTTCGGGTCGCCGTATTTGCGGGCTGCTTCGCAGAACGCCTGGTAGAGCGGCACATTACCCACCGGCAGGTCCACGCAGGCGATTATCTCGCGCCGCACCCGGTCCAGGTCCCCCCCTACGGAGAGTTCCATCAGGGTGTCGGCCCCGCTTTCCACTGCTGCCCGTGCCTTGGCCACCTCGGCCTGGTAGTCGATGATGTCGGATGAGGTGCCGATGGAAGCGTTGACCTTGGTGCGCAGGCCGGCACCGATGCCGGTTACCGTAGGCCGGCGGGCATGGTTCCAGGGGATGACGATCCTTCCCTCTGCCACCATGCTGCGCACGAACTCCGCTGAAAGCGTTTCGTCTGCGGCCACTGCCGCCATCTGGGGGGTGATGATGCCCTCGCGGGCGGATTCGATCTGGGTTTTCATAGGTTGTGACTCCATTCTTTTTTTCCTGAATTCATGACACCTTCACGGCTCCTCTCGCTTAATACAGATTCCAAATCAAGGCGCTATCTGCGTTGGCTCGTCTTCGGCTCCTCAACGTACTATCATAGTACGCCTTCGTCGCCTCAATCCTCGCCGCCTTGATTTCATCCTTGATTTGGAATCGGTATGCCTCAGTCTTGGCATTGCCGGCCATGTCTCCACCGTGAGATGTGGCCGCACGACAAAGCATGCATGATGCTGCATGGGCGGCGTTGGACGCAGGCCCGCCGCTCGCTCCGCCGATCAGGCGTCATGGATTCAGGTTTTTGTTTATAGCTGCTCCGATACCCCGGCCTGTTCAAAGGTCGCCATCTCCTTCAGTATCTTCACCCCGGCCTCAATCAGGCTCATGGCCAGGGCCGCACCGGTTCCTTCCCCCAGGCGCAGGTTCAGGTCCAGGATCGGTGCGGCACCGATCCGCTCCAGCATGAACCGGTGGCCGATCTCCACCGATTCATGGGCGGCAAAGACGTAGTCACGCACGTTGGGGTGCAGTTCTGAAGCGATCAGGGCGCCGGCGGTGGAGATGAAACCGTCGATCACCACCGGAATGGCGTTGGCCGCGCATCCCAGCACCAATCCGGCAATGGCGGCGATCTCCAGCCCGCCAACCTTGGCGAGCACATCCAGCGGGTCCTTCGGGTCGGGGCGATTGAGGGCCAGCCCCTGTTCGATGACCCGGATCTTGTTCTCCAGGGCGATGTCGTTGATGCCAGTGCCGCGGTAGGTCAACTCCCTGGCCGAAATGCCGGATAGTGCGGCAATGATGGCCGACGAGGGGGTGGTGTTGCCGATGCCCATTTCGCCGGTTCCCGCCAGGGCCACCCCTTCCGCCTTGCACTGGTCGGCCAGATCGATGCCGACCTTCAGGGCGGCCATGGTCTCGCCACGGGTCATGGCCGGCCCCTTGGCAAGGTTTCGGGTGCCGCGGGCCACCTTCCGCCGGATCAAGCCTTCGGCGCCGTTGAAATCATAATCAACCCCCACGTCCACAACCCGCACCTCGACCCCGGCATGGCGGGCCAGAACGTTGACGCCGGCCCCGCCGGCAAGCATGTTGAGCACCATCTGGGGCGTGACCTCCTTGGGGAAGGCAGAGACCCCCTCGTCAGTCACCCCATGGTCTCCGGCAAAGGTAAAGATGACCTTTTTCGCGGTGTCGGGACTCAACGTGCCGCTGATGGCAGCGACACGGCGTCCGAACTCCTCCAGCCTCCCCAGGGAGCCGAGCGGTTTGGTCTTGTTGTCAAGTCTGGCCTGGGCCTGGTGCAGCAGTTTGGTGCTGACCGGTTTGATGCGTTCCAGCGTGGCCTTTACAAAGTCCATTGATGGTCTCCTTTTAGCATGTCGCTTGCTCCGCCGTTCAGGCGTCACGGGATTCAGGCCCTATTTCAACCTGAGCGGTATCCCGCTGATGACTATGTGCACCTCGTCCGCCATGGCCGCCAGGAGTTGGTTGGCTTGGCCGGCGATGTCGCGGAAGCGCCGCGCCAGGCGGTTTTCCGGCACGATACCCTGGCCCACCTCGTTGGACACCACAATGACCGGTGTCCGCATCCCGGCCAGGGTGGCCGTCAGGTGCTGCACATCCTCCATGATGTGCGTCTCGGCATCCTCGTGCCGTTCTTCGTAGTGAAAGAGCAGGTTGGACAGCCAGAGGGTGAGGCAGTCCACCAGCACCGCATTGCAGGCGCCGTCGCAGCCGGCCAGGGCCTGGGGCAGATACAGGGGTTCTTCGATGGTCTGCCATGCATCCCCGCGGCGCAGGCGGTGTTTATTGACCCGCTCCGCCATCTCGTCGTCCAGTGCCCGGGCCGTTGCCAAGTAGCCGAGCGGTGTCCCGAATCGATGGGCCAACTCCTCGGCGAAAAGGCTTTTGCCGCTTCGCGCCCCGCCGGTAATGAAGATCGTTGTGGCCATGTGCCTCCTTAGAGCTTGTTCGTAAATAACTTTGTGGTTCAGCATCCCGTCTTCACGGCATCTTCGCCCCGGTCTCAATCGCAAAATCCTCGACGTAGCCTTGCTACGCCTACGGTTTTGCTCAATCGGCCAGGTCAAATCTGCCGCAATCCGGGCGCGGTCCTTGCGGCAGTTATTTATGAACAAGCTCTTAGACGAAAAAGCCCCTGCCAAATAACGCCATGGGCAGGGGCTCGAAAATACCTGGATTAAGATGCTATCCGGCTTCGGCCCCTCGTTCCACGGAGGTCCCAAAGGCATCGGAATGGCAGGTTTCCTGGCTTGGGGATCGTTCCTCTGCCGCGCCTTCCCAGGTTTCCCCAGTGGCATGATGCGGCGTCGGTCCCCCCTTACAGTTGCGGGACAGCGAGGGAGTTGCACCCTCTTCCCTTTTAACCGCGCTGATCTGCAGCGCGGCACCAGACCGGTCGATAAACAGTTGCGCGTTTTGTACCAGACCACAGGCCGATTGTCAAAACGGAAAGTTATACAAACACGTAGCCCTGTCGGTATATTCTGATACGTAGCTGTATTTGTTTGGATATTTATTCTGAATTCGTTCAATGGCCGTCACGATTTTCCGGTGTATGACAGGTTGTTGGGAAAAAAATTATCACACCCCTTGATTTTTACCACCCTGTTGATTATATTTCTCCCGTTAGCACTCGATAGACGTGAGTGCTAATCTCGTCTGAGATTTCACACCACCAACCGGTAATAGAAAGGAGAAGGACAACATGAATTTGAGACCACTTCAGGACCGTATCCTCGTCAAGAGGGTCGAAGAGGAAACCAAGACGGCAGGGGGACTCTTCATCCCCGAAACCGCCAAGGAAAAACCGCAGCGCGGCGAGATCGTGGCTGCAGGCAAAGGCAAGAAGACCGAAGAAGGCAAGGTGCTGCCTCTGGACGTGAAGGTGGGCGACAAGGTGCTGTTCGGCAAGTATTCGGGCACCGAGATCAAGGTGGACGGTGAAGAGTATCTGATTATGCGGGAAGACGACATCCTGGCCGTCGTAGAATAATAGAAACGGTCTTTTTTCGCCCTGGCCTCGCCAATCTTCGGAACGCCTTTGTGCGACGTACCTCCAGTACGTCTCCGCGGCATTCCTCGATTGACAAACCCAGGACAAAAAAAATCCTCGTTTCTAATTCAAACAATAAATTCAAAAACCAAATATCCATATGGAGGAATAACGCATGGCTGCAAAGATCATCAAATTCGACCAGGACGGCCGCAACGCCATCCTGAAAGGTGTCAATACCCTGGCTGACGTCGTCAAGGTTACCCTCGGCCCCAAGGGGCGCAACGTGGTTATCGACAAGTCCTTCGGCGCTCCGCTGATCACCAAGGACGGCGTGACCGTTGCCAAAGAGATCGAACTGGACGATAAATTCGAAAACATGGGCGCCCAACTGGTGAAGGAGGTCGCTTCCAAGACCTCCGACGTTGCCGGTGACGGCACCACCACGGCAACCGTTCTCGCCCAGGCCATCTACCGCCAGGGCTCCAAGCTGGTGGCTGCCGGCCACAACCCGATGGAGATCAAGCGCGGCATCGACAAGGCAGTGGAGGCCATCGTCGACGAACTGAAGAGCATCTCCAAGCCGATCAAGGACCACAAGGAGATCGCCCAGGTCGGCACCATCTCCGCCAATAACGACAAGACCATCGGCGACATCATTGCCGAGGCCATGGAAAAGGTCGGCAAGGAAGGCGTGATTACCGTCGAGGAAGCCAAGGCCATGGAAACCAGCCTGGAAACCGTGGAAGGGATGCAGTTCGACCGCGGCTACCTCTCCCCCTACTTCGTGACCGATCCGGAGCGCATGGAAGCAACCCTTGAAAACGCCGTGATCCTGATCCACGACAAGAAGATCTCCAACATGAAGGACCTGCTCCCGATCCTTGAGCAGACCGCCAAAACCGGCCGCCCCATGCTGATCATCGCCGAAGACATCGAAGGCGAAGCGCTGGCCACCCTGGTGGTCAACAAGCTGCGCGGCGTGCTGAACGTGGCTGCCGTCAAGGCCCCCGGTTTCGGCGACCGCCGTAAGGCCATGCTGGAAGATATCGCCATCCTGACCGGCGGCCAGGTGATCTCCGAAGAGGTCGGCTTCAAGCTCGAGCAGACCTCCCTTGAAATGCTGGGCCGCGCCAAGCGCATCACCATCGACAAGGACAACACCACCATCATCGACGGCGACGGCAAGGAAGAGGCCATCCAGGGCCGCGTCAAGATGATCCGCGCCCAGATCGAAGAAACCTCCAGCGATTACGACCGTGAAAAGCTCCAGGAGCGTCTGGCCAAGCTGGTGGGCGGCGTTGCCGTCATCAAGGTCGGTGCCGCTACCGAGGTCGAGATGAAAGAGAAAAAGGCCCGCGTGGAAGACGCTCTGCACGCCACCCGCGCTGCCGTTGACGAGGGCATTGTCCCCGGCGGCGGTGTTGCCTACATCCGCGCCCTCAAAGCGCTGGACGGCCTCAAGCTGGTAGCCGCGCAGCAGTTCGGGGTCGACGTGATCAGGGCCTCCCTGGAATCCCCGATCCGCCAGATCGCCGAAAACGCCGGCATCGACGCCTCCATCGTGGTGGACAAGGTCAAGCACGGCAAGGACGCCTTTGGTTATGATGCCGCCTCCGACGAGTATGTGGATATGATCAAGGCCGGCATCATCGACCCGACCAAGGTATCCCGCAGCGCTTTGCAGAACGCATCGTCCATCGCCGGCCTGATGCTGACCACCGAGGCCCTGGTCGCCGAGAAGCCGAAGGACGAATCTGCCATGCCGGCAATGCCGGGCGGCGGGATGGGTGGAATGGGCGGCATGGGCGGCATGTACTAACAAGGAAGCGCCGCTTTTACGCCAGCTCGGCGTTGCCTTCGTCAGTCACTCGTGCGGCGTAGCGCTGCTACGCCTCCTCGCTCTTCCTCGGCGCCTTGATCTGACGAAAAATCGGCGTTCCTTCTAGGTATGAAAAACGGAAAAGGCCGGAGACATGGTGTCTCCGGCCTTTTCCGTTTAAAATTGTTGCCTGGAGGTTGTTTCGGTCCTATTATGACGCCGCTGACAGGTTACATCTCGTTGAAAGAGGAGGGAGGCAATGGAGTTGATCGGAAAAGCCCTTACCATGAGCGACCTGGTGGCGTATCAGGATGGCTCGGTGGTCAGCAAGACGTTGATCGACAAGAAAATCGGGACGTTGACGCTGTTTTCCTTCGATGCCGGACAGGGGCTTTCCGAGCATGCCGCCCCCTACGATGCCTTTGTACAGGTCGTGGACGGCGAGGCCGAGGTGACCATCGAGGGGAGCGCACAGACGGTGGCGGCCGGCCAGATGATCATCATGCCGGCCAACAAGCCCCATGCGCTCAAGGCGGTAAAGCCGTTCAAGATGCTGCTGGTGATGATTCGCGCGTAGAAAAATATATTCGCCACGTCGTCACAACGTACTGCACGTGCTGCGCAAAGAGCAATTCTCATGTTGTGGCGCCCTGTATTTCCGGCGTTCTTTGTGCCGCTGTGGTGGAGGAAGGGGTTCAAATTGTCTGAAAAAACCGCAGTATTGCTGCTCCAAATGGGCGGGCCTGATTCCCTGGACGCTGTCGAACCGTTTCTCCGCAACCTGTTTTCGGACCGGGACATCATCCGTATCGGGCCGGCCTTCCTGCAACCGGTGATTGCACGCATCATCTCCCGCCGGCGCGCCCGGACGGTGGTCGAGTATTACCGCCGGATGGGGGGCAAGTCCCCCCTGCGTGAGCTGACCGAGCAGCAGGGCACAGAACTGGAAAAGGTTCTGGGCGAGGGGTACCGCTGTTTCGTAGCCATGCGTTATTGGAAGCCGGACACGATCGAAGCCCTGGCGGCCATCAAGCGTGAAGGCATCAACCGGATCGTGGCATTGTCGCTCTATCCCCACTATTCACGGGCCACCAGCGGTTCAAGCTTCAACGAATTGGAGCGGGTACTGGCCCAGTCAAAGGTGCGTTTCGACCTGGCGTATATCCGCCAGTTCTACGATCATCCCGGCTATATCGGGGCTCTGATGGAGAAGATCGAGCAAGGGCTGGCCGGATTTGCCGACCGAAGTGCGATCCAGCTCGTTTTCTCCGCCCACGGCCTGCCCCAGTCGTTCATCGATTCCGGCGATCCCTATCTCGACCACATCCAGGCCACGGTGCGGCTGGTAATGAAGCATTTTGACGGTATCTCGCACCATCTGGCCTTCCAGTCGCGGGCCGGTCCGGTCAAGTGGCTGGAGCCCTCTACCGAAGGGAAGATTGCCGAACTGGCGGCGGCAGGGTGCAAGGATATGCTGATGGTGCCGCTTTCGTTCGTGTCCGACCACATCGAGACCCTCTACGAGATCGATATTCAGTACCGGGAAGAGGCCCGGAAACTGGGCGTTGCAAACTTCCGGCGCAGCGAGTCCCTCAACAGTTCGCCCGCCTTTATCGCTTGCCTGGCCGACCTGGTTCATTCGCTGGGGTAGCAGTCTGCCGGAAGCTGTATTAAATAATCTATCATGTAAAGGAGAACCGCAATGTTCAGAAAATTGGTAGTTGTACTCATGGCTGTTTTCATGTCCGCAGGGATCGCCTGTGCCGAAGGCAAGGTAAAGAACCCGGTCGTCCTGATGGAGACGAGCCAGGGAACCATCAAGCTTGAATTGTTCGAAAAAGAGGCGCCCATCAGCGTCAAGAATTTCCTCGGCTACGTCAACAAGGGGTTCTATAGCGGTACGATCTTCCACCGAGTCATAAACGGCTTCATGATCCAGGGAGGCGGCTTTACCACCGATTTCGCCCAGAAGCCGACCGACGCGCCCATCAAGAACGAAGCGACCAACGGTCTGAAAAACGACCGCGGCACCATCGCCATGGCCCGCACCGGCATGCCGGACAGCGCCACCTCGCAATTCTTCATCAATGTGGTGAACAACGACATGCTGAACCGCCCCAGTCCGGACGGCTTCGGCTATGCCGTCTTCGGCAAGGTCGTCGAGGGAATGGATGTAGTGGACAAGATCAAGGCGGTCAAAACCGGCTTCTCTCATGGCATGGGGGATGTGCCCGATAAGCAGGTGGTAATCAAGTCCGTGAAGGTGCTGAAATAGCCTGAAAGGCTTCGTGAGCGGAGATTTTGCAGCTTGAGGCCGCAAGGGCGGGGAGGGGATATGAGGGTTCGTACGATTCGCACAATGGTGATTGCGGCGGCACTGGTTTCGGCGATGACTCATCAGGTATGGGGCGCCGGTGGCGAAGCGGCAATAACGACCACGACCATTGCCGAACAGACCGGCGTGGCGGTGACCATCTACAATTCCAACCTGGGACTGGTCAAGGACCTCCGCGTGCTGCATCTGCCCAAGGGGCGCAGCGAACTGCGTTTCATGGATGTGGCCACCGCCATCATGCCGGCCAGCGTCCATATCCGTTCCCTCTCTGATGCCGCCGGCCTGAATGTCCTGGAGCAGAACTACGAGTATGACCTGCTCAGCCCGCAGAAACTGATGGACAAGTATGTGGGCAAAGAGGTCAAGCTCTACCAGAAGAACCCCTACAGCGAGCGGGAAGAGGTGGTGACCGCAACGCTCCTCTCCAACAATAACGGTCCGGTTTACAAGATCGGCAACGAGATTACCTACGACTATCCGGGGCGGGTCATCTTCCCCCAACTGCCCGAGAGCCTGATCGCCAGCCCGACCCTGGTGTGGCTCCTGGAGAACGGCCGCGAAAAACCGCACACGGTGGAGGCCACCTACCTGACCGACGGCATCAACTGGCGCGCCGACTACGTCATGACCCTCAACGAACGGGACGACATGGCCGATCTGGGTGGGTGGGTCACCATCACCAACAAAAGCGGGGCAACCTATCGCGATGCAGCCGTCAAACTTGTGGCCGGGGACGTCCACCGGGTCCGCGACGAGGTGCAGCCTCGTCTTAAGGGTAAGGCAATGCTGATGGGGGGGGCTGCCGCCCCGGCTCCCCAGTTCAGGGAGGAGGGGTTGTTGGAGTATCACATGTACACGCTCCAGCGTCCCTCCACCATCAAGGACAACCAGTCCATGCAGATCAGCCTGCTCTCGGCCGCCGACATACCGGTGCGCAAGGAACTGCTCCTGTCCGGAGCCCCCTATTACTACCAGGAGGCCTACAGCGGGGACATCGCCAAAAAGCAGAAGGTCGGCGTCTATATCGAGCTGGAAAACCGAGAGAAGAATCACCTGGGGATGCCGCTCCCCAAGGGGACCGTTCGGGTCTACAAGAAGGACAGCGACGCGTCGCTCCAGTTCGTGGGCGAGGATGCCATCGATCACACCCCCAAGGACGAGAAGGTACGGATCAAGCTGGGTGAGGCCTTCGACGTGGTGGCCGACAAGAGGCAGACCGACTGGAAAAAACGGGCAAGCGACAGCTACGAGGCGGCCTACGAGATCTCGATCCGTAACCATAAGAAAGAGGCCGTCGTGGTGCGGGTAACCGAACCGGTCCCCGGCGACTGGCAGGTGCTGAACTCCAGCCACGCGTACATCAAGGCCGATTCCGGCACGCTGGAGTACAAGGTGCCGGTGCCGGCGGACGGAGAGACGAAGCTTACCTACCGGATTTTGATGCGGTATTAAATTTTGTTTAACTTATTATTACTAGCCTCATAAGCCCCGTGAAGAAATATTTTACCGCATTCCTGGATGTCCTTTTCCCACCGCTCTGCCACATCTGCCGGGCGTTCATCCCCGAGGCAGGCACATTACACGTCTGCCCGGCGTGCCGGGAATGCATGCCCATCGTGGGGCATCCGCTCTGCCCGGTGTGCGGCATTCCCTTCCTGGGAGCGGGTGATGACCATGTCTGCGGCAACTGTCAAGAATCGCAACCGGCTTTCGGGGCGGCACGGGCGGCCTTGATCTACGAGGGGCGTTGCCGCGACCTGATCCATGCCTATAAATACCGCCATAAAACCTACCTGCGCCGTCCCCTGGCGTTATTGGCGACCGATTCCCTGCGGGATTTCGTCGCCGGCTGCGCCCCGGAACTGATGGTGCCGGTGCCGCTGCATGTCCGGCGGCTCAGGGAGCGTGGTTTCAACCAGGCGGTGCTGCTGGGCGAGATCTGGGCGCGCGAGTGGAATCTCCCCCTGGATCGGGGCGCCATGCGGCGCATCCGGTGGACCGAGCCGCAGATCAATCTGACGGCTGCAGAGCGGCGCGACAATGTCAAGGGTGCCTTTGACGTCAGGGATGTCAATGCAGTAAAGGGGCGGCGCGTGTTGCTGGTGGACGACGTCTACACCACCGGCAGCACCGTGAAGGAGTGCGCCTTTGTGCTCAAGGCGGCCGGTGCCCGAGAGGTTGCGGTTGTGACGGTGGCTCGTGCCCCGTGCGGTTAGTGCACGAGGGCCCCGGAAAGTTGAGCCACAGCCTGTATGGGCGCCGGGGAAAACCATCATTATTTTGCGTTGAATTCAAGAATTGCCGCGGTTAGTTTTGTTGACGGATACGGTGTATCTTTGCTATAGGTTATGCTGAGCAATGATATGAGCCCTTGGGAGGAATTATGCGTCTGTCAACAAAAAGTCGGTACGGCCTGAGGGCTCTTTTCGATATTGCCTACAACTGCGGCAATATGCCGGCCCAGATACAGGATATCTCCCGTCGTCAGCAAATATCGCCCCGCTATCTGGAACAGATCTTTCAGAACCTCAAGCGGGCAGGGATATTGAAAAGCAAGCGTGGCCCCCAGGGGGGGTATTGCCTGGCCAAAAAGCCTGAAGAGATTACGGTGTTGGAAGTTCTGTGCGCCACAGAACAGGATGTGCTTCTGGTGGATTGCGCCGGGGTGACGCCGAAAAAACGCAAGCGCAAGAACGAATGCCCTTTTGAGGGGCAGTGCGTGACCCAAACGGTCTGGGAAGAGGCATCAGCTCTGCTCAACACGCTGTTCTCCGGCATTACCATCCAGACGCTGTGCCAGCGCGGCCAGGAGATGGGGATCAAGAAGGAGCAGGACCACCGCTTCATGTACTACATCTAGCGTCTCAGGACAACATCATGCCCATTGTTATCAGCACGAGTGCTATTGAACAGATCGGCGCCACGCCGTTGGTGAAACTTTCCGGGGTGACGGAAAAAGGGGCGGCCGCTATCTACGCCAAGCTTGAATCTTTCAACCCCGGCGGCAGCATCAAGGACCGCATCGCCCTCGCGATGATCGAACGGGCCGAGGGGGATGGCTGCATCAGGCCGGGTGCAACGATTGTCGAGCCGACCAGCGGCAATACCGGTATTGGCCTGGCACTGGTCTGTGCGGTGAAGGGGTACCGGCTGGTGCTTACCATGCCCGAGTCCATGAGTCTGGAGCGGCGGCGCCTTTTAACGGCGTACCGGGCCGAACTGGTGCTGACGCCTGCTTCGCAAGGGATGAAGGGGACGGTGCAGAAGGCCGAAGAACTGGCTGCCGAAAATGGCTGGTTTCTACCGCAGCAGTTCAACAATCCCGCCAATCCTGAGGCCCATCGCCGTACGACAGGCCCTGAGATCATTGCGGCGATGAAGGGATTGAGCATTGACGGCTTCGTGGCCGGGGTCGGCACAGGGGGAACCATCACCGGTGCCGGCGAGGTGCTCCGCCGGCACAATCCGGTTGTCCATATCGCCGCCGTCGAGCCGGCCGGCTCTCCCGTCCTTTCCGGCGGGCTGGCCGGACCCCATAGGATTCAGGGGATCGGGGCCGGTTTCATCCCCGAAGTGCTCAATACCTCCATCTACGATGAGGTGATTGCCGTGTCGGATGAGGACGCATTCAGCGCTGCACGTACGCTGGCAGCCAAACAGGGGCTCCTGTGCGGGATATCGAGCGGCGCGGCGTTGGCCGGTGCGGTGCGGGTGGCTCAAAAGTTGGGGGCCGGCAAGAACGTTGTAGTGGTGCTGCCGGATACGGGGGAGCGTTATCTCTCCATGGACGTTTTTGATTAGCAGGTTGTTGAAAAACAGCCATCAGGCCTTCGTCCTCGAAAGCCGCCTTGTGCGGCGTAGCGCCCGGCCTTCGCAGCCAAAGCTGCTTCGGCGGAGTAGGCCTGCTACGCCTCCGCGGGGCTTTCTGCGGGTGCAACGATCTGACTGTTTTTGAACAACCTGATTTTTTCAGCGACCTGTTTGCCGGTGTCCTTAGTCCAGATCCAGGATCATGGCGTTTTCATCACAGTCCGGGAACTTGACGCACTTGATGCAATCGCCCCAAACCTTGTGGGGCAACTCGGACTTGTCCACCAGCCGGAAACCGAGCTTGGCGAAGAAATCGGGTTTGTAGGTGAGGCAGAAGATGCGTTTGAGGCCGATCAGGCGCGCTTCGCTGATGCAGGCCAGCACCAGTTGACTGCCGATGCCCTTGCCGCCGGCCTCCTCGGCTACCGCAACGGAGCGCACCTCGGCCAGGTCATCCCAGACGATATGCAGGGCGGCGGTCCCCAGGAGTGTGCCGTCATCAGCGAAGACATAAAAATCGCGCAGCGATTCAAATAGTTCCGAAAGGGAGCGGGAAAGCATTTCCCCCTGGCTGGCGTACTTCATCAAGAGCTTCTGGATGTCCTTGACGTCACTTATCTGGGCCTTGCGGATCATTTTTTGTTCTCCACACCGAGTTTAATGTATCCCCGCGCGTACCATCACCGGTTTCAGCACCCTCACCAGGTCCGACGGCGCCATCCCTACCAGGTAACCACGCTTCCCGCCATTGATGTAGATTTTCTCCAGCCCGGCGATGGTTTCCTCCAGATACACCGGCATCGGCCTGCGCGTGCCGAAAGGCGAGGTGCCCCCCACCTGGTAGCCGCTGTGCTTTTGGGCTGTATCCGGCGAGCAGGGGGTGATCTGCTTCACGCGGATTATCCGGGCCAACTCCTTGGTTGAAACCTGCAAATCGCCATGCATCAGGATGATGAGCGGCTTCATGGTTTCATCCTCCATAATGAGGGTCTTGATCACGCAGTGTTCGTCAACCCCCAGTTCTCGGGCGGAAACCGCAGTGCCCCCTTTTTCCTCATAGGCGTAGAGGTGGTCCGTGAATTCGACCTTTTCAGCCCGCAATTGACGGACGGCGGGGGTTATGGGAGTTTTTTCCTTTGCCATTTCTTAAAACCTTGAATTTGCCACGGAGCCACAGAGACACGGAGAAAGTCGGGAGAAAGGCATTAATCTAACATTAGAAACAAAACCAAAAAATATACTAAAATCTTTTTTTGGTTCATTGTTTGTCAGCATTTCTCCGTGTCACTGTGGCTCCGTGGCAAATGCTGAATCGACAGATGTTCTGCACTTCAGCATATCCTGGGCAGCTGCTCCCCGGCCAGCATCTCCACCGCCCGCGTGCCGCCAACGCTGGTTTCCATGCGGACCCGGCCCGGCTCTCCGTCAGCGACCTCGCCGATGATGGCGGCATGGGCGCCGAGGGGATGCCGTTTCATCGCCGCCACGATCCGTTCCGCGGCCTGGGGTGCGACGAAGGCCAGCAGTTTCCCCTCGTTGGCAACGAAGAGCGGGTCAAGGCCGAGGATCGAGCAGACGCCGCGCACCGCCGGATTCACCGGAATATGCTCCTCGCGCAGGGTGATCGCCACGCCCGACTGCTGGGCGATCTCCTTGATGGTGGTGGCAATGCCGCCGCGGGTCGGGTCGCGGAGCACGTGCAGCAGATCTCCTGCCTCGGCGACGATTGCGGCCACCAGGCTGTTGAGTGCGGCCGAGTCGCTGCGGATGTCGGTCCCGACGTTGAGCCCCTCGCGGCCGGCCATGACGGCAATGCCGTGGTCGCCCACGGTGCCGTTGATGATGATCTTGTCGCCCAGCCGCGCATTGGCGCCGTGAATGGCGATGTCATGCTCCACGGCGCCGATCCCGGCGGTTGTGATGAATATCTTGTCCGCCTTGCCACGGGGAACGACCTTGGTGTCGCCGGTCACTATCCGTACTTCGGCTTTGTCGGCGGCTTGGCGCATGTCGTCCAGCACGGTTTTCAGGTCGGCCCGGCTGAAACCCTCTTCGATGATCAGGCCGACGCTCAGATAGAGAGGCCGCGCACCCATCATGGCCAAGTCGTTGACCGTGCCGTGGACCGCCAGGCTGCCGATGGTTCCGCCGGGGAAAAAGATCGGATCGACCACGAAGGAATCGGTAGTGAAGGCCAACTGACCCGCAACCGGAGCCAGAAGGGCCGCATCGTTTTGCCCGGAAGGGGCGATTCCGCTCAGGGCTGGAATGATCAGTTCATCCAAAAGTTGGTGGGAAAGCCGGCCGCCACTGCCATGGCCGAGAAGGATGAGGTCGTTGTTCACGGTGAGGTTGGGTCTCCTGCCGATTGTTTTAAGCCACGATAGCACGAAAGGCTCACATTGTCACGGCAGCTTTTTCTGTTCACTTTGCCGGGCGGTTCATGATAAGAGTACCCAGTTTTGAAAAATCCCGCCGAGAAACGGGAGAGCAGGCGGAGGATCGGATGACTGATTACAGACCACTGGAAAAACTGCCGGATACGGTGGGATACAAGCAGGGCGATGTACTGGTGCTGGTTGGGGAACTTTTCGGCCGCGGCTATGCCAACGGCCTGGTGGAGGAGGCCCGGCGCATCGGCATGGATGTGATCGGCACTACCGTGGGCCGCCGCGACAGCGACGGCTCCCTGCGGCCGTTGAGCGCCGATGAGCTGGCTGAGGCTGAAGCGCTGCTGGGCGGGATCGTCATCAATGTCCCGCTGGAGGCCGGCTTTGATATGGAACAGGTGGATGGACAGCCCTCGGTGGCAGAACAACTCAAGAAGGCCAAGCCGGACGAGTGGGCTTCCATCCGTTTCAGCCCTGATTTTATCGGGAAGGCCAGGGGTGCCGGTACGGCCCGTATCCGCGCTGCGCTGGCGCAGGTGATGCAACAGCTCACACCACGCATTCCGGCTGGAGCTAATGTGCTTTTTGCCCATTCCATGGCAGGCGGCATACCCCGGGCGCGGGTCTTCATGCCGCTCCTCAATCGGGTATTCAAGGGAACCGGCGACAAGTACCTTGCCTCGGAGGGGTTCTGGAACAGCGACCTGGGCCGCTTGTGCGACGCCAGTTTCAACGAGGTAACGGGCGATACCTTCCGCTACCTGGTCGATGAGTCTGCCGCTCTGCGCGAACATCTCACCGCAGCGGGCGGGCAGGTACGCTACGCAGCATACGGCTACCACGGCACCGCCGTTTTGGTGGGGGGCGAGTACCGCTGGCAGTCCTATACCCCCTATGTGCAGGGGTGGGCCAAGATGCGCCTCGAGGCAATCGCTGCCGAGGCGACCGGGAAGGGTGTTGTCGCCACGGTGTTCAACTGTCCCGAGATACAGACCAACTCCAGCGCCCTTTTTCTGGGGGTGGAGATATCGCTGTACCCTCTGTTGTCCGCCATTCGGCGTGCGGCTGGTGAGCGCGCCGCTGCGCCGCTCTTTGAACGATGCCAGGCGATGCTCAAGGAAGGCGAGACGGTTGGACACCTCCTGGAGCGGGCCGACGCCTACCTGGCGTCGCCGCTTTTGGCCGGGATCCTGGATTTTGCCACCTGGCCGCAACACAGCACCCGGGAGCAGGCCGAGTTGATGCTGACCAGTTCCGCTGAGTTGATGGCTATGCATGCCGACCAGAAACATCTGGTCTGCGCAGAACTCTCCCGCATCGTTTTTCTGTCCACCGGCCGTTTGATGATGCATGCATCCTGGAACCCCGTGGCCGCCACCCTCTGGCTGAACCACGACATCATTGCACAACTCCTGGCTGATGAGCTCGGGGCGGGAATCATCTGATGCCGGGCCGCATTCAAACGCCGTGCTCGTTGACTTCGTTGCCCCCATCGTTTTCGGCTGCGCCGAAACGGACGTTTTGATGGCAAGGCGGTATAAACCGCCATATTTTGTTGAAACAGAAGCCAACGCCGTAGCGTTGCGAGGAAAACCATGACGAATTCCCTTCGCTTTATCGTGATTTGCATCCTGTCCGCCTCCCTGATGCAGGGGTGTGCTTCGCCGCCGGTGAACAAGGCGCCCGATGTACTGTACCGGGACGGCGAACAGTCCTTTCAAAAAGGCAGGTACGAAGATGCCGTGACAAACTGGAAAAAGGTCAAGGAAAGTTACAAGTCGCCGGAACTTTCCGTCAGGGCGGAGATCGGGATTGCCGATGCCTATTTCCTCAAGAATGACTATATTGAGGCCGCTGCCGCCTACGAGGATTTTCGCAAGCTTCACCCCAAGCATGAACAGGCCGATTACGCTCTTTTTCGGCAGGGTCTGAGTTATTTCAGGCAGATCAACCGCATCGACACGGATCAGACGCCGGTCAAGAATGCCCTGGCCATCTTGGAATCGTACGTGAAATTATACCCCGGCGGCGCGTATATCCAGGAAGCCAGGGAGAAGATCCGCGACTGCAAGGATAAACAGCTGCAGTACGAGATCTACGTCGGCCGCTTTTATCTGAAGACCGAAAAGTATCCGGCCGCCATTGCCCGTTTTGAAGAGGCGCTCAAGAATTTCCCCGGACCTCAGCACATGGATGAGTTGCTGTACTACTTGGGAGCGGCCTGTCGCGAGGCGGGGCAGAAAGAGAGGAGCCGCGAGGTGATTGACAGGCTCGTGCGCGAGTTCCCCGGCAGCGCCTATGCGGCCGACTTCCGGAAGACGGCGGGCAAGTAACCTGGGATTGTGGCCATGACAGCACCACCCGTCATCATACTGGCTGCCGCCTGTGTGGCTGCCTACCTGCTGGGATCGATCCCCACGGGGCTCCTCCTGGGCAAGGCCTATGGCATTGATGTGCGCCGGGAGGGAAGCGGCAATATCGGCGCCACCAATCTGTATCGTACCCTTGGGCGCAGGGTCGGCGTACTGACCCTGATCGGCGATTGCCTCAAAGGACTCGCACCGGTGCTGGCGGCCCGTTACTTTGCCCCATCAACGGACCTGGCGGCCTGGGTTGGGCTGGCTGCCTTCTGTGGCCACGTGTTTTCGGTATTCCTTAAGTTCAAAGGAGGCAAGGGGGTCGCGACCGCTCTGGGGGTCTTCCTGGCGCTGTCGCCGTTGGCGTTGGCAATCGCCCTGGCGGTCTTTCTGGTTCTGGTTTTGAAATGGCGCTACGTTTCTCTCGGCTCCGTAGCTGCGGCGGCGGTCATGCCGCTTGCCGTGTACGTGCTTCACGGAAGCCGGGCGATGCTGCTGGTGACGGCGCTTGTCGCAGTGATCGTGATTGCCAGGCATCATGCGAATATCAAGCGGCTGGTGGACGGGACGGAGAACAAGTTCAAGGCGTAGGAGGTTGTTGAAAAACAGCCATCAGGCCTTCGTCCTCGAAAGCCCTTTTGTGCGGCGTAGCGCCCGGCCTTCGCAGCCAAAGCTGCTTCGGCGGAGTAGGCCTGCTACGCCTCCGCAGGGCCTTCTGCGGGTGCG
>JBEKFJ010000022.1:0-20320 GCA_050013355.1 Oryzomonas sp. | reverse complement strand
ATGGGATCATCAAGAGCACCAATTTCACCGTCAGGGTGATGAACGGCGATGCATTCTTCTCGGGCACAGGCAACGGACACGGGGTGGGGCTCTGTCAGTGGGGTGCCAAACAACGAGCCTTGGAAGGTTTTTCGTACTCCGAGATACTTTCCTACTATTATCCCGGTACAGAACTGAAACAGCTCTCTGACATTCGCTGAACGATCGTACGGATATGCTCGTCAAGGATTTCAATTACCACCTGCCCCAGGGACTGATCGCCCGCTACCCCGCTCCCGAGCGCGATGCGTCGCGCCTGATGCTGCTGGATAGAGGATCAAAAACAATCGGTGAGGACATCTTCTCCCACCTGGGCAGCCATCTGCTCCCCGGCGACCTGCTGGTGATGAACGATACGCGGGTCATTCCGGCCCGGCTGTTCGGCGCCAAGGAATCCGGCGGGAGTGTCGAACTGTTCCTGGTGAAGCGGTTGCCTGGTGAAGCGGAGGAGTGGGAGTGCCTGCTGCGCGGCTCGAAACGTTTCCGCGAAGGACAACCGATCCTGCTCAGCGCAGGGATGACGGCAAGGGTAATCGGCCGCCAGGGGCCTGAGTCGTGGCGGGTGGCGTTTTCGGGCGAGGAACCCTTCGGGGCATGGCTTGAGCGGGAGGGACACATCCCGCTCCCCCCCTATCTCCAGCGCGATGATGATGTGCAGGACCGGGAACGCTACCAGACGGTGATCGCAGAGGTCCCCGGGGCTGTGGCCGCCCCCACGGCAGGTCTCCATTTTACCCGTGATCTGCTGGCCTCCCTGGCGGAGCAGGGGATCGCCAGCGCCCGATTGACCCTGCACACCGGCCTGGGCACCTTTCTGCCGGTGCGGGTGGAGCAGGTGGAAGAGCACCGCATCCACCGTGAATGGTACACAATCCCCGCTGAAACCGCGGCAGCCATCCGTTCCACGAAAGAACGGGGGGGCAGGGTGGTTGCGGTTGGAACCACCAGCGCCCGGGCGCTGGAGTTTGCCGCAGATGATGACGGCAATGTCAGGGGCGGCGCAGGTGAGGCGGACATCTTCATCTATCCCGGTTATCGCTTCCGGGTGGTGGACAGCCTGGTAACCAATTTTCACCTTCCGGAATCGACGCTGCTCATGCTGGTGGCGGCCTTTGCCGGGCGGGAGTACGTTCTTGATGCTTACCGGGAGGCCGTTACCCGTGGTTTCAGGTTTTACAGCTACGGCGATGCAATGTTGATTATATGACCTGAATCCGTGACGCCTTCATGCCTCCGCTGGTCCGAAAGGCCTCTGCCTTTGCGTTTGAAAAGTTTGCGACGATCAGGCGGGGTACCAACCGACTGAATGGGTTGTCAAAGCATGGAGGCGGGCGGGCCCCGGCTCTTCCGGACACTACGGCATTCCGGCATCACGGATTCAGGTATGAATAATATTGAGAGGGCGTGTGTCAGGTCATTTTTCGGTTATTCACCGTGACGCCTCGTGTGGGGCGCGCCTCGGTTCTTTGATAACACCCCATGGCGAGATAGAAACCCCGATCTTCATGCCGGTTGGCACCAATGCCACCGTCAAGGCCATGACCCCTGAGGACCTGCAGGCGGTTCACGCCCGGATCATCCTGGCCAATACCTACCATCTGTACCTGCGTCCCGGTCACCGGCTGGTGGAGACGTTGGGCGGCCTGCACCGTTTCATGAACTGGCCGGGACCGATCCTCACCGACAGCGGCGGTTTTCAGGTCTTCAGCCTGGGGGAGTTGCGCAAGATCAGCGAGGAGGGGGTCAAGTTTCAATCGCACCTGGACGGCTCATGTCACGTGCTGACGCCTGAGCTTTCCATCAGGATCCAGGAGGCGCTGGGAGCGGACATCATCATGTGCTTCGACGAGTGCCCGGCAGCCACGGCCGATTACGACTACGTCAGCCGCTCGCTGGAGATGACGACCCGTTGGGCTCTGCGTTGCAAGGAGGCCCATCGCAGGGAGGGGCAGCAGTTGTTCGGCATTATCCAGGGTGGCATGCATCATGACCTGCGCGCCCGCAGCCTGAACGATATCTGCGCCATCGGCTTCGACGGCTATGCCCTGGGCGGGCTTTCGGTTGGAGAGGAAAAGGAGCAGATGTACGGGGTGATGGAGTGCTGTGCCCCGCTCATGCCGAAGGAAGCCCCCCGGTACATCATGGGAATCGGCGCCCCGGAAGACTTGGTGGAGGCGGTCTGGCACGGTTTTGACATGTTCGATTGCGTCATGCCGACCCGCAATGCCAGAAACGGCATGCTCTTTACCAGTCAGGGGCGGATCAACATCAAGGCCAAACCGTACGAGGAAGACGGGGGACCGCTTGACCCGGAATGCGGCTGCCATGTCTGCCGCACCTATTCCCGAGCCTATCTGCGGCATCTTTATCGGGCCGGCGAAATCCTGGCCTCGCAGTTGAACACCTATCACAACCTGTATTATTATCTCGACCTGATGCGCCGGATGCGTGAGGCGATCCGGGAAGACCGCTTCACCGAATTCCGCCGGGATTTTTACGACAGTCAAATGAATAATCAGGCTCAAAAAAAGGAGGATAGCTAGATGTTAGGATTGGCGTTTGCAATGGCAGGCCCCCCAGGGGGAGGAACGGGACAGGCAGGTGGATTGGCCGCCTTTCAACAGGTTATACCGCTGGTTTTGATGTTCGCCATTTTTTATTTTCTGCTGATCCGCCCGCAACAGAAGAAGGCCAAGGAACACAAGTCGCTGCTGGATTCGCTCAAAAAGGGAGACCTCGTGATCACTGCCGGCGGGGTGCACGGCAAGGTTACATCCGTTGACGATGCCATCGTGACCCTGGAGATCGCGACCGGCGTGAACATCAAGATCACCAAGAGCTACATCTCGACCATAAAGAAAGACTAGTGTCCCGTAAATTTTAAATTGACGTACAGATGATCCCCTCCCCCCTTGCGGACCCTTTAGGACCCAGAGGGTCCTCCCGTCAAGGGAGGCGGAATGCTCTGTAATATTAAATGTTCCAAGATATTTGTACAAAACAGTTTAATGTAATTACATCGAAGGGAGAATGAGCCTCATGCCGAAGGGAATTGGCTGGCGTATTGGCCTTATAGGCATTTTTATCCTGCTGTCGTTTCTCTACCTGACCCCGACCCTGGTTTCCAAGCTGCCCTCCTGGTGGAGCGGACTGCTTCCCAAGGACAAGATCCACCTGGGCCTTGACCTGCAAGGCGGCACGTACCTTGTGCTCGAGGTCGAGACCCAGAAGGCGGTCGAGGGCACCCTGGACATCGTGGCAACCGACCTGGAGGACACGCTGACCGGCAAAAGCCTCCATTTCAAACGAATCGGCCGGACCGGTTCCGACAGGGTGACGGTGGTCCTTTACGAAAAAGGGACTGCCGATACGGTGCAGAAGCTCCTTAAAGACAAGTACCCCACCTATGAACAAAACCCTCTCCATGACGAAGGCGGTTTTGTCGCCCTGGATCTGCTGATGAATGAAAAGGATGCCCAGGACCGCAAGGACAAGGCGGTTCAGCAGGCGCTGGAAACCATCAGGAACAGGATAGACCAGTTCGGCGTCTCCGAGCCGGTCATCCAGCGGGAAGGTGTCGATCATATCGTCGTGCAGCTCCCCGGCATCAAGGACCCGCAGCGTGCCATCGAGTTGATCGGGCGTACGGCGCGGCTTGAGTTCAAGATGGTTCGGGAGGACATCCAGCCGTCCGCGGCCACGGTCCCCGACGATGCGGAGATTCTGAAGGAGAAGTCCGTTGATCCGGCCACCGGCGCCGTCAGCGAGATGCCGTTCGTGGTGCAGAAAAAATCGCTCATCACCGGCGATCTGCTGACCGACGCCCAGGTGCGCATCGATTCCCAGTTCAACCAGCCTTACGTGGCCATTGAATTCAACTCCCTGGGCGCCAAGCTGTTCGATCAGGTGACCGCCGCCAACGTGGGCAAGCGTTTTGCCATCGTGCTGGACAACAACGTCTATTCCGCCCCGGTCATCCGGGAACGCATCTCCGGCGGCAGCGCCCAGATATCAGGCAACTTCACCGAAAAAACCGCCGCCGACCTGGCAATCGTGCTCCGCGCCGGGGCGCTCCCCGCACCGGTCAAGATCATCCAGAACGTGACCGTCGGCCCGTCCCTGGGACAGGACTCCATCAACAAGGGGCTGATGGCCGGCCTGATCGGGGTGGTACTGGTGGTGGTCTTCATGACGATCTACTACAAGTTGTCCGGCATAGTGGCCAACATGGGCATGGTGCTGAACGTAATCTACCTGATGGGAGCGCTGGCAGCCTTGGGCGCCACCCTGACCCTGCCGGGCATCGCTGCTATCGTGCTGTTGATCGGTATGTCGGTTGACTCCAACGTGCTGATCTTCGAGCGCATCCGGGAGGAGCTCAAGTTGGGCAAGAGCCCCAAGTCTGCCCTGGATGCCGGCTATGACAAGGCCTTCCTGACCATCATGGACTCCCACATCACCACCCTGATCACGGCGGCGGTGCTGTTCCAGTTCGGCACCGGACCGGTCAAGGGATTTGCCGTTTCACTCAGCCTGGGCGTCATCATCAACCTGTTCACCTCGCTGATCGGCACCAAGGTGACCTTCGACCTGATCCTGCACAAGGGGACTGTCAAGAAATTGAGCATATAGGGGGAGCGTATGGAACTTCTGGGCAAGACCAACATAGACTTCATCGGAAAACGCAACATTTCGTTCGTCGTGTCGTCGATCATCGCCATGCTGGGTATCGTCGGCATCATCCAGATCTCCCGTGGGGCGGCCAACATGGGGATCGACTTTTCAGGCGGCACCTCCATGCAACTCAAGTTCAGCAAGCCGATAACAATGGCTGATGCCCGAACGGCGCTTCACAAACACGGCATCGCCAGGGTTGACCTGCAGGAGATCAAGGAAGGCAACAAGCTCTTGGTCAAGATCGACAAGAACGCAGGGGCAACTGTCGGCAAGTCCGCCGATGCGGTCAAAACGTCTTTCACCAGCGAGTTTGCCGATAACCCTTTTGTCGTGGAGAGCACCACCGAGATCGGTCCCTCCATCGGCGACAAGCTGCGCAAGGACACCCTGGTGGCGGTGGTCATATCGCTCCTGGGCATCATCCTGTACATCGCCTGGCGTTTTGACTTCAAGTTCGGCATCGGCGCCATCGTGGCGACGATCCATGACTGCCTGGCCATGTTTGCGGTCTTTTACCTGTTCAACAAGGAGGTCAACCTTCTGTTCATCACCGCCGTGCTGACCGTTGCCGGTTATTCGCTGACCGACACGGTGGTCGTGTTTGACCGCATCCGCGAGAATCTGCACAAGAATCTCAAGGGGGTGATGCAGACCATATTCAATAATAGCATCAACGAGGTGCTTTCCCGGACCATCGTTACCTCGTTTA
Organism: Oryzomonas sp.; assembly: GCA_050013355.1. GTDB lineage: Bacteria > Desulfobacterota > Desulfuromonadia > Geobacterales > Pseudopelobacteraceae > Oryzomonas. Next base: position 14,895 of record JBEKFJ010000022.1, on the reverse strand, counting down.
CCGTTTTTCTTGCCGCAGCATCGCTGTTCCTGTTTGGCGGCGAAGTAATCCACGACTTCTCGTTTGCCCTGCTGATCGGTGTGCTGGTCGGCACCTATTCATCGGTCTTCGTTGCCAGCCCCATCGTTGTCCTACTTGAAAACCGCGCCCTGGCAAAGCAGGGCGACAAGGCCTGATCGACTCAGGGTTAGAAATTTCGAAGGAGAAACAGCCATTGAAAAACGAAACTATTCTCATAGCTGTTGTAGCGCTGATTGTCGGTCTTTTGGGCGGTTATCTCGTGTTCAGCATAAGTTCAAGCCATAAGGAACAGCAGGCCGTGCCCGCTATCCCGGCTGGCTCCGGCACCCCCACCGACTATGCCCGACGCATAGCCGAAGCGGAAAAGATCGTGGCGAAGGATCCCAAAAACGTAACGGCCTGGATATCGTTGGGTAATGACTATTTTGACACCGACCAGGCCCAAAAAGCAATTGGCGCCTATGCCAAGGCACTGGAACTGGACCCGAACAACACAAATGTGCTTACCGACCAGGGGGTAATGTTCCGCAGGGTAGGATGGTACGACAAGGCGCTTGTCAATTTTGAAAAGGCGCTGAAGATCGATCCCAAGCATCTTCAGAGCCTGTACAACATGGGAATCGTCTTTGCCGTCGATTTGAAACAGCCGGAAAAAGGGGTGCCGTACTGGAAGAGATACATCGAGGTGGACCCGACCAGCGCCACCGGCATCCAGATCAAAGGCTTGATCGAACAGTACAGTAAAGGACCGGCCACGAAATAGACAGAAAAACCCCCGCCAGACGGGGGATTTTTTTTACCCTCGCATCGGCAAATATGGAAGAGCTGTTGTGCACAAAAAATGGAACACAAAACGTGTTGATGAACTTACCGTCGAACGTCTGGCCCAGGCCCTCGCCCTGCACCGGCTCACGGCAGCCGTATTTGTCGCCAGAGGGATCGAAACTGCCGGCGAGGCGGGTGTGTTCCTTGCCCCGTCGCTGTCGGACATGCTCGATCCCCAGCTTCTGCGGGGGATGAAAGAGGCTGTCGGGCGGCTGATAACAGCGCGCCGCAACCGGGAAACCATATGCGTCTACGGTGATTACGATGTTGACGGCATCACCGGCACAGCCCTCTTGGTCTCCTTTCTGCGGCAGACCGGTTTTTCCTGCCGCTATTTCATCCCCAACCGTTTCGATGACGGCTACGGGCTGGGCCGGGAGGCCATCCAGGGGATCATTGACCTGGGTGCAGACCTGATCGTGTCGGTGGACTGCGGCATAACGGCGGTTGACGAGGCGTTGTTCTGTGCCGGGCAGGGGATCGACCTGATCGTTGTTGACCACCACCAGCCCAAGGATACGCTCCCGGCCGCCGCTGCCGTAATCAATCCCGCACAGCCCGGATGCCCCTATCCCTTCAAGTCGCTGGCGGGCGTCGGCGTGGCCTTCAACCTGCTGGTGGCCCTGCGCATGGCGCTGCGTGGCGAGGGGGCCTTCCGGGGCGGCAACGAACCGGATCTACGGGAATTGCTCGACCTGGTGGCCCTGGGCACCATTGCCGATGTGGTCCCCTTGACCGGACAGAACCGCATATTCGCCTTTCACGGCCTTAAACAGCTCACCAATTCAACAAAGCCCGGCATTCAGGCGCTCAAGCGGGTCGCCGGAGTGACGGGCGGCGTGAACTGCGGGCAGGTAGGCTTCCGTCTCGCCCCGCGTCTGAATGCCGCCGGCCGTATGGAAAGCGCCGTTCCGGGCGTTGACCTGCTATTGAGCACCGATCAGGAAGAGTCCCAGGGGATCGCTGCGGAACTGGATGCCGCCAATGCCGAGCGGCAGGCCATCGAACGGCGCATCCTGGATGAGGCGATGCAGATGATCGAGACGTCCGCGGGTTATCCCGGCTGCCGCAGCATCGTGCTGGCCTCCCCGAGCTGGCATCAGGGGGTGGTGGGGATCGTTGCCTCGCGCCTGGTGGAACGTTTTCACCGGCCCACGATCCTGATCATCCTCGATGAAGAAGGTAACGCCAAAGGTTCGGGACGCAGCATCCCGGGATTTCACCTGCTGGATGCCGTCACTGCCTGTTCCGGATACCTGGAGCGCTTTGGCGGTCACCGTTACGCAGCCGGCATTGGCTTGCGGGCAGACTCGGTTGCTGCCTTTGCCGCTGCCTTTGAAGCCGAAGCGGACCGGATTTTGACGGACGATGATCTCGTTGCGCATCTGGATATCGATGCCGAGGCACACCCGGACGATATTACCCCGGAACTGGCCCGGGAACTGAAACGGCTGGAACCTTTCGGCGCCAGCAATCCTGAACCGGTGTTCCTCATGAGCGGGCTCCAGGTCATGGATCGGCGGGTGGTGGGGGATGGGCACGTGCGGCTGCGCCTGGCCGGGAAAGGCCGCCATTTCAACGCCATCGCCTTTCGTCTTGCGTCCCGCCAGGTCCCTGGTATGGTTGATATAGCCTTTTACCCGGAGATGAACGAATGGAACGGCAGTTCCACCCTGCAGTTGCGGGTGAAGGATCTGCGCCCCGCGGAGTGACAGATGCAGCGCGATGAACGTTTTGATAGGGCCGAGAGCGTCATCCGGATCGGATTCTGGGTCAATGCGGTACTGATGGTCTTCAAGCTGGCCGCCGGTTACTGGGGCCGCTCGGACGCCGTGTTTGCCGACGGCATCGAGGGCGCCTGCGATTTTGTTGCCCTGTTTTCCACATTGGTGGCGCTCAAGTTGGGCCGCAAGCCCTTCGACGAACAGCACCCCTACGGCCATGGCCGGGCTGAAAGCCTGGCGGCCCTTCTGGTCTCCCTGGTTATTGTCGTAACCGGCGCCTTGATCATGGTTGAATCGGTACATGCCGTCATTGACCGCAACTTCAAATCGCCTAGCCTGATCGCAGTCTTTGCGGCTTTTGTCACCATTATCATCAAGGAATGGCTCTACCGCTTTTCGCAAAAAACCGGCGTTAGCCTGGAAAGCCCTGCGCTTCTGGCGGTTGCCAAGGATCACCGCAAGGACGCCGTGACCTCGATCTCGACCCTGGTCGGCGTGGGGGGCGCCTATTTCGGCTGGGGGATCATGGACCCCTTGGCGGCCGGACTGACCTCGCTCTTCATCCTGTACGTCGGATTCCAGGCCTTCCGGGATTCGGCCCACGACCTGATGGACGGCAGCGCTCCGCCGGATTTTGTCGACGAGGTCACCCGCCTGGCGGAGAGCGTTGCGCGGGTGGAGCACGTCCACGGCATCCGCGCCCGCCGTTCCGGCCAATACATGATCATCGACCTCAAGCTGGATATGGACCCCGCCATGACGGTCAAGGAGTCCCACGATGTGGCCAGCCGGGTGAAGATGCTGATCTTCAAAGGATTTCCCAATGTGGGGGACGTGATGATCCACGTCAACCCCCATAACGAGGAGCATGAGGATCTGATCAGGCTGTGACGACCCCATTACTTCCCATCGACGAGGTCCTCGCGGACCTGCTCCGCACCATCCGGCAACACCCCAATACCGTGCTGCACGCACCGCCCGGCGCCGGCAAGACCACCCGCGTTCCCCTGGCGTTGCTGGATATCGTCCCGCCGGAAGCGGGCCGTATCGTCATGCTGGAGCCCCGCCGCATCGCTGCTGCGTCCGCGGCCCGCTGGATGGCGCGCACCCTGGGGGAAGAGGCCGGACAGACGGTGGGCTATTCGATCCGCTTCGAGAGCCGGGTATCGCCAATCACCAGGATAGAGGTGGTCACCGAGGGGATCCTGACCCGCCGCATCCAGAACGACCCGCTGCTGGAAGGGGTGGGGATGGTGATCTTCGACGAGTTTCACGAGCGCAGCATTCAGGCCGACCTGGGGCTGGCCCTCTGTCTGGACGTGCAGCGCCAGGTGCGGCCGGAGTTGAAGATCCTGGTCATGTCGGCCACCCTGGACGTGGCGCCCCTTGCGCGCCTCATGGGGGATGCGCCGGTAGTCAGCTCAACAGGCCGCTCCTTTCCGGTGGAGGATATCTACGTCGAGGAGCGTTCGTCCGGGCGGCTTCCCGACCGTATGGCCGCCGCCATCCAGCGGGCCTTGCGCGAGACGGAGGGAGACCTGCTGGCGTTTCTCCCCGGCAGCGGCGAGATACGCACCTGCGCCTCTCTTTTGGCCGGAGGCGGCTTGGCGGAGAAGGGGATCTCTGTCCACCAACTCTTCGGCGAGCTCCCCTTTGACGAACAGCAGCGGGCAATCCAGCCCGGCAAACAGCGCAAGGTGGTGCTGGCCACCAGTATCGCCGAGACCAGCCTGACCATCGAGGGGGTGCGTGCGGTGATCGACAGCGGCCTTTCGCGGCGGCTCCGCTTTGATCCGGCCAGCGGCATGAACCGTCTGGTGACGGTGCGCGAATCCGCCTCCTCCGCCGAACAGCGCAAGGGGAGGGCGGGGCGGCTCGGGCCGGGGGTCTGCTACCGCCTGTTCAGCCGCCACACCCTGAGCGCCATGACGCCCCACACCCCGCCGGAGATCCTGAATACCGACCTGTCGCCGCTTGTGCTTGAACTGGCCGCCTGGGGCGTTAACGACCCAAACACCCTGGCGTGGCTCGACCCGCCTCCCACGACGGCCCTGGCCGTGGCGCGGCACTTGCTGGCCGACTTGGGGGGCCTGGACCCCCACGGCCGCATCACGTCCCTGGGAGGGGCGATGATCCGTCTGCCGCTCCATCCGCGCCTTAGCCGGCTGCTGCTGCGGGCTCAGGAGATGGGCTGTCCGCTGCTCGGCTGCGATCTGGCGGCGCTGGTTTCCGAGCGGGACATCTTCCGCACGGCCAGTGCGGAGCCGGCTCCACGTGTTGGGCCATCGGATATCCTCGAACGCCTGGAATGCCTGCACGCCTGGCGCAGCGGCCGTTTCGGCGGCCAACGGGCGGACGCGGCCGGCTTGAAAACGGTTGAGCGGGTATGCCGCCAGTTGGAGCGCCTGGCGATACCCTCAAAGACAGATGAGAGACGAGAGATGAGAGATGAGAGACTCAAGTTGGAGGACCTCGCTATACCTTACAAGGCAAGGGATGGGGCGATTGACGAGGATGAGGCGACCGCCCGGCTGCTGTTGGCCGCTTATCCCGACCGGCTGGCCCGGCGCCGCGGGAACGAGGAGGGGCGCTACCTGCTGGCGAGCGGTCGGGGCGCCCGGCTTTCGCCAAGGAGTGTGGCACGGAAGGCCGAGTTCATCGTGGCGGTGGATGTGGACGGCGGCGGCCAGGGAGAGGGGGTCATCCATCTGGCCTCGGAGGTCGGCCAGGGGCTGCTTCGCCAGGAATGCGCCGGACTGATCGAAAAACGGAGCGATATTGCCTGGAGCGAGCAGGAAAAACGGGCCGTAGCGGTTAAGGAGGAACGCATCGGCGCACTGCTGCTGTCGTCTGCACCCTATTTGCCCGCTAGCGAAGAGCTATGCCCGGTCATCCTGGATGCGGTGCGGGCATCCCGCCTGGAACTGCTCGACATGGGCGAACCGGTGCGCCGCTTGCAGGGGAGGGTGTCGCTGCTAGCCAGGGCCATGCCGGAGGAGGGGTGGCCGGACCTGTCGGATGGAACCCTGCTGGAGACGCTGGAGGAGTGGCTGGGGCCCCATCTGGAGGGGGTGCGCACCGCCCGGCAGTTGTGGGCGTTAGATGTGGCCGCGCTGCTGCTCGGGCTGTTGGACTACCGCAGCCGGCGGCTTTTGGACGAGTTGGCCCCCACGCACCTGGACGTACCCAGCGGCTCCCGCATCAGGCTCGATTATTCTGCCGGGGATTGGCCGGTACTGGCGGTCAAACTGCAGGAGCTGTTCGGGCTGGCGGATACGCCGACCATCGCCAAGGGGAGGGTTGGGGTGTTGCTGCACCTCTTGTCGCCGGCCGGGAGGCCGATACAGGTTACGCAAGATCTGAAGGGCTTCTGGAACGGTGCCTACCACGAGGTGAAAAAGGAGTTGAAGGGGAGGTATCCCAAGCATCCCTGGCCGGACGACCCCTGGAGCGCCCGGCCGACGCGGCGGGCGAAACCACGGGGCACCTGAATTCAGGAGCTAAAATCTGCCACGGAGACACAGAGACACGGAGAAAGGAGTGAGGAAGTCAAAACCGCGAAACATTCAAAAAAATCAGACGGCGGGTGCTTTGAACGCAAAAGCAAAAAATGCGGCGAAACCAAGAAACAAAACGGCGACAAAATGATTCCACGCGAGTTTCTCCTTTAAAAACGTGATCGCAAACCCGATGAAGATGACGAGTGTGATGACCTCTTGAATAATTTTGAGTTGAAATCCGGAAAACTCGCCATACCCGAGGCGATTCGCTGGCACCGCCAGACAGTATTCGAACAGCGCTATCGCCCACGAGACCAGGATTGCTTGCCAGAGCGGCCAGTCGTGACCATATTTCAAGTGTCCGTACCAAGCGAATGTCATGAAGACATTCGATAAAACCAGCAGTAGGATTGTGCTCATAGGATTTTGGTGCTCCTAGCTTGGGTTAATAAATTGTTTATCATGTGATTCGGCATGAATAAGTAAAGAATGCCAAATGCAGCCAACTACCCAACTAATCTACCTCCCAATGCTGCAATATGCCCCTCTTCCAGCATAGCGGGCCGCTTTGCCCAGTTTCCTCTCGATCTGAAGCAAGCGGTTATACTTGGCCAGTCGTTCAGAACGGCAGGGCGCCCCGGTCTTGATCATGCCGGTCAACCTCCCCACGCAGAGATCGGCAATTGTGGTATCTTCGGTCTCGCCGCTACGGTGGGAAACCATGGCGGTGAATCCCGCCTTTTGGGTCATCTCGATTGCGGCCAGGGTCTCGGTGACGCTGCCGATCTGGTTCAGCTTGATGAGCACCGAGTTGAAACAGTGCTCACTGATGCCCCGGTTGATGAGCTCCGTATTGGTGACGGTCAGGTCGTCGGCGGTGATTTGGGTCTTCCCGCCGAGCCGGGAGTGGAGCGCCGTCCATCCGGCCCAGTCGTTCTCGTCCAGGCCGTCTTCTATGCAGATGACGCCAGGGTCCACGTGATGGTCATGTCAAACTTTCTCCGCCTGACTTCTGCTTATCGTGTTTGTGGGTGTAGCGAATCACGGTGGCTTTTTCCAGAGTGATCATTCCGCCGGCCATCATCTCGTCGATGCGGGGCATAATGGCATCGATCTTTTCCTGGGTGTCGACCACCTCAACGATAATGGGAAGGTCGGCAGAGATATCCAACAGATGCTGGGTATGATAGACGCTATGGGCGCCGAAACCGCTCAGGCAACGCTGAACGGTGGCGCCGGCGAAGCCTTCTTTCTGAAACAACTCCACTAATGCTTCAAAAAGTGGTCTGTGGTGGAAGCGGTCTTGCTCCCCAATAAATATCCGCATCAGAATTTTATCACCAATCATTTTAGTCATCACAATCCTCCTTGGAACATAGCTCGAACAGTAATTATTCCCAGCCAGGTGAATAGTAGACAGACTGCCACGCTTGCCAGGACGTTGGCTAAAGCAACAATAAACTGCCCGTCCTCCAACAGTTTGAAAGTCTCATAGCTGAAGGTGGAGAAGGTCGTCAACCCCCCCATGAAGCCGACGGTAAGCCCCAAGCGCATCGTGTCGGAGATGGCGGTACTGCGCAAACTCAATTCCATGACCAGGCCAATAAAATAGGCGCCGATGATGTTGACCGCAAAGGTGCCGTAAGGAAAAGCCCGGCCAAGCTGGCTGTAGACCCACCCCGAGAGATAGTAGCGGGTAAGCCCGCCACCGGCGCAGAAGATGGCAATCGTAGAAGCAGTCTTCATCTGAAACGTTCTCCCTGCATGAAAATTATAACGGGCTTTTCGGCGATGTCACCATTGTTTCAACGCGTTCCCAAGCCTTTGACGGCCGGGAACCTATACCTTCAGGGTCGCGACGATTCGTTGCGGATTGAGTAGCAGCGACAATCCCTCGTGGATGCTGCGCACAAGGATATCGGCGTTCAACAATGCATCTAAAGCGCACCCTTCTCCTTCGGCCACGGCAAGCGCCAGCTTCGACACTTTCAGCATGCGCCGGTCATTGGCGCCGTTGCCGACAGCAACAACCCGATCTTTATCCAAGGCCAATACATACTGTTCTTTTTGCAGATCCAGATTTTGTCCGCTCAGAACGGTCACCGTGCAGGGGCGTCCGGCTAGTTCCTGGTGCGCCAGGCCAAAGGTATCAGCCGTTACCACGTGGATTTTCAACGAAGCGGCAAGCTCATCAAGAAGTGCGCCAACACCGGGAAGCAAGCGGCCATCGACAGAAAGGGTGCCGGTAAAGTCGCAGACAAGGTGTGCAAGCTCCAGAGTTCCGAAACCAGGGATATCAATAGACAGCATACTTAATCCTCCAGATACGTTTGCTTAGCTTATGTTTGTTATAACTCCGGGAACAAGCGCCTGATGATCCGGCTCGTAAATAAAAAAAACTCCTGCCCTCAGTTTAGAAGAGCAGGAGTCATCAGCTTGTCAGCAAGCGGTTATGGCGAACTCCATCGCCGTTGAATTTTGAAGAATCTATCATTCTTTAGCTATAATATCAAGCTAGTTTCTACTCAGGAAACCCCGGATGAGAAACTATTACTTCATGAACCATCAGCACCTATTTTTTCACGTTGTAGAAGACGTCGTGCCCCCTGAACAGGGCCACGTTGTCCAGTTCATCCTCGATGCGCAGCAACTGGTTGTACTTGGCGACGCGGTCGGTGCGGCAGAGCGATCCGGTCTTGATCTGGCCGGCGTTGACCGCCACGGCCAGGTCGGCCAGGGTGGTGTCCTCGGTTTCGCCCGAACGGTGGGAGATCACCGTGGTGTAGCCGGCCCGCTTGGCCATCTCGATGGCCTCCAGGGTCTCGGTCAGGGTGCCGATCTGGTTGAGCTTGATCAGGACCGAGTTGGCGATCCCCTTCTGGATGCCTTCCCTGATGATCTTGGGATTGGTGACGAACAGGTCGTCACCCACGATCTGGATGCGCTTGCCCAGGCGGTCGGTCAGCTTTTTCCAGCCATCCCAATCGTTTTCGGCCATGCCGTCCTCGATGGAGACGATCGGGTACTTGTTGACCAGGTTTTCGTAGAAGTCGATCAACTGGTCGGAGCTCTTTTTCGCATCCGCCTCGTTCTCCAAGGTATAGACGCCGTCCTTGAACAGTTCCGACGACGCCACATCCAGGGCCAGCACCACATCTTCGCCCGGTTTGTAGCCAGCCTTGACGATGGCCTCCATGATCACTTCCAGGGCCTCTTCGTTGGATTTCAGGTTGGGGGCAAAGCCGCCCTCGTCGCCCACGGCGGTGTTGTATCCCTTGCCTTTGAGCACGGATTTGAGGGCGTGGAAAACCTCTGCGCCCATGCGCAATGCCTCGGCAAAGTTCTTCGCCCCGGCGGGCATGATCATAAATTCCTGGATATCTACGTTATTGTCGGCATGGGCGCCGCCGTTGATGATGTTCATCATCGGCACCGGCAGTTCTCGGGCGCCGGCTCCGCCGATGTATTTGTACAGCGGCTGTCCCGCTTCCTCGGCGGCTGCCTTTGCCACTGCCAGGGACACGCCCAGGATGGCGTTGGCGCCCAGGTTGCTCTTGTACTCGGTGCCGTCCAGTTCAATCATCTTCATGTCGATGCCGACCTGGTCGTCGGCCTCCATGCCGATGATCTCATCGGCGATCTGGCTGTTGACGTTGTCCACCGCCTTGAGAACCCCTTTGCCCTGGTAGCGGGCTTTGTCGCCATCTCGCAACTCAAGGGCCTCGCGTTCGCCGGTGGATGCACCGGAAGGAACGGCTGCCCGTCCAAAGGCGCCCGATTCGAGAAAAACTTCCACTTCCAGAGTCGGATTCCCGCGGGAATCAAGGATTTCCCGGGCGTAGACATCTACGATTTCACTCATTGCTGCCCCCTTACATGGAATATATTTAGTCTGGAGATTGTGCTGTCTCCGTGACCACAAAACAGCATTTCTATAGCACACTAATTCCAATAAATACAGATATGCCGGGAAAAAAATATGTCCGGCGCCGAAATATCCTCAGTATGTCGTAGTCGGACTTCACATTATTATGGAATAGTGGTATGAACTACCGTCCCGTCGTTTCCGGATGGAATCCCCCCCGACTGAGGAGTACCTATGAAGACCAGAATCCTGATCGTCGATGACGAACTGAGCATGCGCGAATTCCTCTCGATCCTGCTGGAACGCGAGGGGTACGAGGTGACGGTGGCGGGCGATGCGGAGGAGGCGCTCAGGCAGATCGACGGTTCCCTGTTCGACCTGGTTATCTCGGATGTGCAGATGCCCGGCCTGAACGGCATCGAGCTCTTGGCCAGGATCAAGCAGGTGAGCCCGGAGACCGCCGTGCTGATGGTGACGGCATTTTCCACCGCAGAGCAGGCGGTGGAAGCCATGAAGCTGGGGGCCTACGATTACATCTCCAAGCCGTTCAAGAACGAGGAGATCAAGGTTCTGATCTGCAAGGCCCTGGAGAAACAGGGGCTGAAACGTGAAAACACCATCCTCAGGCAGGAGGTCGCCCAGCGGGACGGTTTTTGCGGGATCATCGGCAAGAGCGCCAAGATGCGTGAGCTGTTCGACATGATCCAGAAGGTCGCCCCCAGCCAGAGCTCGGTGCTGATCCTTGGGGAGAGCGGCACCGGCAAGGAACTGGCGGCCCGCGCGATCCACGCGTGCAGCCCGCGCAAAGCCAAGCCGTTCGTGGCGGTCAACTGCGGGGCCATACCGGAATCCCTGATCGAAAGCGAGCTGTTCGGCCACAAGAAAGGCGCCTTTACCGGCGCCGTGGCCGATAGGCCCGGACTCTTCGAACAAGCCGAGGGGGGGACGCTTTTTCTGGACGAGATCGGCGAGTTGCCGCTTCTGTTGCAGACCAAGCTGCTGCGGGTCCTTCAGGAGCGCGAATTCCGCCGGGTTGGGGATGCCAAGGTGAACAAGGCCGACGTACGGGTGTTGGCCGCCTCCAACCGCGAACTCAACGAAGACATCAAAGGCGCCAGCTTCCGGGAGGACCTCTACTACCGCATCAACGTGGTGCAGATCGTCATGCCGCCGCTGCGTGAACGGATCGAGGACATCCCGCTGCTGGTGGAGCATTTCTGCCGCAAGTTCCAGCCTGATGACCCGGCGTCCGTCTCCCCCGGCGCGCTCAAGGCGCTGATGAATTACGGATTCCCCGGCAATATCCGCGAACTGGAGAATATCGTCGAGCGCAGCCTGATACTGGACAGCGCGCTCATTGCCGAAGGCAGTCTTCCAAAACAGGTGGTGGCCATCAGGGCGCCCTCCCTGAGTGCGGACGTGACTATCCCCGACGAGGGGATGTTCCTGGAGCCGTTGCTGGAAAACCTGGAGAAACAGTATCTCCTGAAGGCCCTGGAAAAGACCGGCGGCGCCAAGAAAAAGGCGGCCGAGCTGCTGGGCATGTCGTTTAGGTCATTTCGCTACCGGTTGGCGAAGCTGGGAATGGATAATGATTAAACCCTGATTTTCCATTAGGGCACGAGATGCTGCCGTGGCATATCCCGAGTAGCTTATTGGTGAGGAAACCGGGCGGCAAGATGCCGGAATATGTCCGGCAGGGCTCGTGCAGGAGCTTTGCTCCGCCTAATGGAATATCTGGGTTTTATATGGCACGATAAGTGCTTGATTGTCCATTGATGTTCATTTGGTTACCGCCGGGAGACCCTTGTGAAAAAAAGACCGTGCGCCATCGAGGGTTTTACCCTCATTGAGTTGTTGATCGTTGTGGCCATTATAGGCATCCTGGCCGCTATCATGATTCCAAACTTCCAACAGTACGCAAGCAGGGGCTGCAATGCTGCAGCGGAATCCGACCTGAGAAATTTCAAGGCAGCGATGGAGTCGTTCTATGCCGACAATCATGTCTATCAGATCTTTTGAGTTGTGACAAAAATTGACAGTGGAAGTGACCATTATAGTTTGTTTATTTTTACATCCATTTGTCTCATACAAAAAAACAGTTGAAATATTGCTTTGTTATGTGGTGTGATGCGGTTGGCTTGCTAATTGCTATGATATGATTCCATGATCTGTTTACTATGAAAACCATGCCCCTGGCAGAAACACACACAACGAAAGGAGAAAGACATGCTTAACAAACTACGCAGCAGAAAAGGCTTCACCCTGATCGAGCTCTTGATCGTCGTTGCGATCATCGGCATCCTGGCCGCCGTGGCCATCCCGCAGTTCTCTTCATACCGCGCCAAGGCCTACAACAGCGCCGCCCAAAGCGATTTGAGGAACTTCAAAACCGCGATGGAATCCGTCTTTGCCGACCAGCAGGCATATCCAGTGTATCCCTAATTAATTTATTGCGAAAGGAGATCATACTCATGAAGAAAACCATATTCAGTTCCGTTCTTATGCTTGTTGTATTGGTATCTGCTTCTGCTGCCATGGCCGCAACTTCGATTACAGGTCAAACGACGCTCGGCAATGCCACTAACTCATTTACCCCCTCTACCAAGGTGGGAATGTACGTTGCTGCGACACAAACCACATATGCCGCAACGTCGTGCCACGTCAATGGAACCTATGAATACGGTACCGTAGGCGGTTCCGGTACAGTGCAGGATCCATCTAAAATTTACCAGGGTACTATTAAGGCGGGTCAATCGGGTAATTGGGGTGTACCAGATCAACCTACTGACGCAACTCAGCTTCCTGCTACACCAAGTGCCGGTGGTACCTGGCAGTAATCTTTTAAGCACTTGAGGTTCGAACAACAAAAAGGGTTGATTTTGGTCAACCCTTTTTGTTGTTTGCGCATTACAGGTGAATGGATCGGGTAGTGATGATTGTCTTCAATGCTGATTGGTTTTAATAAAAGACAGGGTAAGGGCATGCGTATTCATCTGCATCGACTGGCTTTCATTGCAGTTATTTTAGGCGTAGTCTTTTCACCATCCATATTTGCGGAGCTCAGCACTGTTGATGATTTTGATATGTATCACCAGATTGCCGGCTCTGAATTTTCATTCAGGTCTGTTTTCTTTCCTCAGTCAACCGGGGGAGCTTATTATCGGCCGCTGATCGGAATCAGCTATCTGTTTGACAAATATGTCTGGCTGCTCGATACCAGGCTGATGCACCTTGATAATATTTTTTTCCATCTTATAAACTCCGCCCTTGTCTATCTCCTCGTTCTCCAGCTTTTGCCCTCCCAAAAACGTTCCAAGAGTTATATGCCTCTGGCCGCGGCCCTTCTATTCGGCCTGCATCCGATCACCAGTGAATCAATAAACTGGATATCCGGGCGCACTGATATTTTTGCCTGTACGTTCGTCTTGCTGACTACCTGGGCTTTGTTGAAGTTTCGTGAAACGAAGCGGTATTCCTTTCTCCTGCTTGCCCCTTTCCTCCTTGTCCCCGGATTGCTCATCAAGGAAACGCCCATGGTTTTTATCCTCTGCGCGCTATTCATCTTGTCCGCTGAGAACGATGGAGGGGTGAAGGGTGAACCGGCATCCCCAATCCCGGTATTCAGGGATGTGGTGTCATGCGTATTGTTTTCGGCTTTCGCCATTGTTTTGATGGTTGTCACCTATAATGTCTGGTTTGTTTTTATTGTCGGTCTCGCTTATTTGGGTTACGAGGCCCTCGTGGACATAAGAACAGGCCGGCCGCCGATCCGTGTGAAGTCGCTGCTTCTTGTCATTCTCGCGGGGGCGGGAGCGATCTGGGTTTTCTTTTTTGTCAGGTCCGTGGTGTTTCGCTCAAGTCTGGGCAGTATTCCGAGGACCATCAAGCTGATTGTGGAGGATCTTAATTACGCTCTCCAGACATTTTTGGGCGCTGCCGGTTTTTACGTTAAAAAATTCTTCTTGCCGCTGCCGTTAAACCTGGCCATTCGCGAGATTGATCCGTTATATAACCTGACAGGGATTGTCGTTTTCATGTTCTGCCTGTATTTGATGCGGAAAAATAAGATTCTCAGTGCTTTTTTTCTTTCGGGAGTATGTCTTTTCCTGCCTGCGCTCCCGCTTTCGTTGGGAACGGTAACCTGGACCGCATACGCGGAACGCTATATCTACATGTCGAGTGCCTTCTGGGTAATTGTCATGACACTCTGGCTCGGCAGAATCGCGGGAGACCGCGGCGGCAAGAGTATGCTGGCCTTTGCCTGTACGGCATCGATGATCTGTTTAATGGCGATACTCTCATTTCAACGGTGTATGACCTGGAAAACGAATCTGTCGTTGTGGCGCGACACGGTGGCAAAATCTCCGGCGTTTAAAATGATTCGCATTGACTACATGCTTGCGCTTATCAATAGCGGCGATTTGAATGAAGCCAAGAAGCAATACCGCTTAGCCGTTGCCATGCCAAGTGTAACTTATTATGAGAGGCTGGATCTTGTCTTTGCCCTGGTTTTGAGTAAAGAAGGGAAATATGACGAATCTGCCCGGATTTATGAGCAAGCGATCAAAAAAACCATGGGTAAATCCGTTGATGTCTATGACATGTATATTCAATTTTTGCGGGAACGCCTGGGGTCTGAACAAGGTAAATCCGAAGAAAAAGCTCTCGGATTGGCCAACAGGCAACTCGAATGTTTAGAGGCGCTATATGTGTTGAATAAGGACCCTATGTTGTTGTATCGTGCTGGACAATTGTCGCTGTTTGTCGGCGACCGTGCGGGGGCCCGGAGGTATTTCAAGAAAGCATTTGATAATTTGCCGGCAACGAGCGAATATTCGAAGTTTGCCTTGAAACTATTCAAAAAACTTACATATACTCAGTAATGTCCGGTTATCTAATTGCATTCGACTGAAACATGCTCTAAAGTCTCCCTCCCCTTCAAGGGGAGGGCCGGGGA
>JBEKFJ010000021.1:0-22156 GCA_050013355.1 Oryzomonas sp. | reverse complement strand
TGGTCAGGTCCAGGTGCAGGGGGGTGATGGAGACGTGCCTGCGGTTGACGGCGTGGATGTCGGTCCCCTCGTCGTCGTTGTAGTCCGGTCCCTCGCTGCCGATCCAGTAGTACTTGCGGCCGCGGGGGTCGGTCTTGTCGATGATCGTGCCCACGAAGGATCGTTTGCCCTGCCGGGTGACGAGGGGGGGCCGCATCTCCTCGGCCGGGCAGTTGGGGATGTTGACGTTGATGAAGGTGTCGGCCGGCAGCCCGTTGGCCAGGACCTGGCGGGCGATCCGCACGGCCACACCTGCGGCGGCGTCGAAGTGTCCGTGGTGTTCACAGGTCGCCAGGGAGACGGCGATGGCCGGGATGCCCATGAGGTTGGCTTCCATGGCCGCGGCCACGGTGCCCGAATAGGTCACATCGTCCCCCAGGTTTGCGCCGTGGTTGATGCCGGAGACCACCAGGTCGGGCCTGTGGGGCAGCAGGCTGTGGATGCCCATGTTGACGCAGTCGGTCGGCGTGCCGTCCACGGCAAAGAAGCCCGTGCGCAGCTCGAAGACCCGCAGCGGCGAGTGCAGGGTCAGGGAATGGCCGGCCGCGCTCCGCTCCCGGTCCGGCGCCACGACCGTGACGGTGCCCAGTTCGCCCAGGGCCGCGGCCAGGGCCAGGATGCCGGGGGCGTGGATGCCGTCGTCGTTGGTGACCATGATGTGCATGAGATACATATCGCACGGAACGAGGCACAAATCAAGGTGCTGATGCGGATTTGCCCGTGCCTGAACCTGTGACGCCTTCGCGGCTCCACTCGCTCCCATGCCTCTGTCTCTGCGTCGTCGGTTGCATCTCCACCTGGACGGAGGACGAGCGGCGCAGGCGGCATGATACTTCTTGGGCGGCGTTTGACACCGGCACGTCGCTCGCTTCGCCGTTCAGGCATCACAGGTTCAGGCACGTGTTGAACCCCGTGATGCCTTCTCGGCTCCACTCGCTCCCATGCCTCTGTCTCTGCGTCGTCGGTTGCATCTCTACCTGGACGGAGGACGAGCGGCGCAGGCGGCATGATACTTCTTGGGCGGCGTTTGACTCCGGCATGTCGCTCACTCCGCCGTTCAGGCATCACGGGTTCAGCCTTGAACCTTTGACGTCCTCACGGGTCCAGGTTTTGTGTTTACAAAATAACGGGAAGTGGGTACATTCAACGGCCAAACATGGTTTTGAGGAATATGTCGTCCATACGCATATCAGGAGGTTAGGGCTATGAAAGCGGTTTTGATGGAGGGATTCGGCGGTATTGAGGTGCTCAAGGTGGGAGAGGTGGAACGTCCCGTGCCCGGCGAGGGGCAGGTGCTGGTCAGGGTGCACGCCACCAGTATCAACCGTCCCGACCTGGTGCAGCGCGAGGGGAAATATCCGCCCCCACCGGGGGATTCAGAGATCCTGGGCCTGGAGGTCGCCGGCGTCATCGAGGAGCTGGGGCCGGGCGTCACCGGGTGGCAGGCGGGGCAGCGGGTCATGTCCCTGGTGGGGGGCGGCGGATACGCCGAGTATGCAGTCGCCTATGCCTGCCACCTGATGGCCATACCGGAGTCCATGTCGTTCGAGGAGGCAGCCTGCGTCTGTGAATCCTACATCACCGCGTTCCTGAACGTCTTCATCATCGGCGAGTTCCAGGACCGGCAGACCGCCATCCTGCACGGCGGCGGCGGCGGGGTCAACACGGCGGCGATCCAGCTTTGCCGCGCCCTTGCTCCGGCCTGCAAGCTGATCGTGACCGCATCGCCGGAGAAGATGGAGCGGGTCAGGCAGGTGGGCGCGGATTTCCTGATCAATTTCCGCGAGACCCCGGATTTTACCGAGGCGGTGAAGGAGTACACCAACAAGAAGGGTGTGGACCTGATCCTGGACCATGTGGGCGCCAAGTACCTGGCGCCCAACATGAACTCCCTGGCCTACAAGGGGCGGCTGGTAATCATCGGCGTGACCAGCGGCATCAAGGCCGAACTCAACCTGGCCCTGATGATGGTGAAGCGGCAGCAGATCATCGGCTCCGTGCTCCGCTCCCGGCCGGTTGCGGAAAAGGGGGAGATCGTGGCGGAGTTCACCCGCCGTGCCCTGCCCAAGTTCGCCGACCGCACCGTGGCGCCGATCATCGAAAAGGTCTTTACCATCGACCAGGTGACGGATGCCCACCGCATGATGGAAGAGGACAAGCATTTCGGCAAGATCGTGTTGAAGATACAATAGACATGACCTGAATCGTAGAGGGGGCGGCGTTCGCCCCCTTTTCTTTTTTAGCCGTATGTGGTAATCCTCATATATGGATGACCTCCTGAATAACTACCGCCACCTGGTGGCGCGCATCGATATCCTCTGTCACGACATAGCGGAAGTGCTGGGAGAGCAGATCACCTGCTGCGAGGGGTGCAGCGCCTGCTGTACGGCCATCACCCTCTTTCCGGTGGAGGCGGCAGCTTTGGCCGCGGCCCTGGACGCGCTCCCCGGAGAGGAGGCGGAGGAGATCCTCCGCCACGTGGCGGAACATGCGGAGGGGGAGCGGTGTCCGCTGCTGCGTGACCACCTGTGCCTGCTGTATGACGCCCGTCCGATCATCTGCCGCACCCACGGCCTCCCCATCATCTTCGGCACCGGGCAGGAGCGGCGGATCGACTATTGCCCCCGCAACCTGACCGACAGCGAATCGCTCCCCGGCTCCGTCATCATCGACCTGGACAACCTCAACTCGCTGCTGGTGGCGGTTAATGCGCTCTTCTTGTCACAGTCTGACGTCCCGGACATGCCCGAGCGGCTCACGATCACCGAGGCGCTCCTGGGGCGCACCCCTCCCCGTTAAACCGACTTTTCACCGCTCGGCTGGACACAGAGGCCGATTTCAAATCAAGGTATCCCATGACCCGCATAACCCTGCACAAGAATGAAGACAAACGCATCAAGGCCGGCCACCCCTGGGCCTTCAGCAACGAGATCCGGGAGGTGTCCGGCGAAGACACCAGCCCCGGCGCTGCAGCCGAGTTGTACGACGCCAGTGGCGGCTTCATCGGCTGCGGCCATTACAGCCCTCGCTCCCTGATCGCCTTTCGCATCCTTGCCCGGCACCAGGCGGATCCTGACCAGCCCGAATTCTACGAGCAGCGCATCGGTGCCGCCCTGGCGCACCGCCGGGCCCTGTATCCCGCCTCTGCCACCTTCCGGGCCGTGTACGGCGAGAGCGATTTTCTCCCGGGCCTGGTGGTGGACAAGTACGGCGATTACCTGTCGGTGCAGTTCCTGTCGGCGGGCATGGACCGGCGCCGGGATATCCTGCTTGAGGCGCTGCAACGGGTCTTTGCCCCGGCCGGGATCATAGCCAGAAACGACGTTGGGGTACGGCTTCTGGAGGGGCTGGAGGAGCGGGTGGAGGTCTTGGCGGGCGAGATCCCCGACCTGGTGGAGATGGAGGAAAACGGCCTCCGGTTCCGGGTGAACCTGCGGGAGGGGCAGAAGACCGGCGGCTTCCTGGACCAGAAGGAGAACCACCTGCTGCTGAAGGGGATCTGCGGGGGGAAAGCGGTGCTGGACTGCTTCTGCTACACCGGGGGCTGGGCCATGCATGCCGCTGCGTTCGGTGCGGCGTCGGCCCTGGGTATCGACATCTCGGCCAGGGCCGTTGCCCAGGCTGCCCGCAACGCCGAGCTGAACGGCCTGGCAGACCGGGCCGGGTTCGAGGAGTGCGACGCCTTCGAGCGCCTGCGCTCCCTGCACCACGAGGGGCGGCGTTTCGGGGTGATCGTCATGGACCCGCCCGCCTTTGTCAAGAGCCGCAAGAACATCGCTGAAGCGACCAAGGGCTATCTCACCGTCAACCGCCGCGCCCTGGAACTCCTGGAACCGGGCGGTTACCTGATCACCTGCTCCTGTTCCTATCACATGGGCAGGGAACCATTCCGCGACCTGCTGGTGCAGGCCGCCCGCCTGGCCAAGCGCGAGGTGCGCCTGGTCACGGCCCGGTCCCAGGCCCCGGACCACCCGGTCCTGCTCTCGTTCCCGGAGTCGGAGTACCTGAAATGCGTCGTGTTGCAGGCGGTGGGGTAGGGGGGCTTCTTTTAATATCCCTTGACGATATTATCTTGTAAGGATATTATATCTCCATGATCAAGTCGTTCGCGTGTAAAGAGACCGAAAAGCTTTTCAACGGACGGTTTTCCTCCAGGCTCCCGCAAGACATCCAACGCACGGCGGCGATCAAGCTCAAGGTTCTGAACGCGGCGAGCATTCTTGAAACCTTGCGGGTCCCTCCTTCCAACCATCTGGAGGCGCTGCATCATGACAGAGAGGGGCAGTACAGCATAAGGATCAACAAACAATGGCGCATTTGCTTTACCTGGGAAGGCAGCGATGTGTATGACGTTGAGATCGTTGATTACCATTGAGAGGTGATAATATGACAAAGCGTGATTTCCCCCCGATCCACCCCGGAAAAATCCTGTTGACGGAATTTCTGGAGCCCATGGGGATCAGTCAGTATCGGCTGGCCAAAGACATCAGCGTGACCCCCCGCCGCATCAATGAAATCGTGCGTGGCCGGCGGGCAATCACCGCCGACACCGCACTCCGTCTCGGACGTTTTTTCAACATGGAGCCGCAATTCTGGCTGAATCTCCAGACGCATTACGACATGGAGGTGGCGTTGGAAGCTTTGGAGGACAGGCTTGATAAAGAGGTGCATTCCCTGCCGCTCGCCGCGTAGGGGGAAGATCTACGTATGAATCAGCCGTCCCCCGCCGAATGACCAGTTTTCCCACACGGTTTCCATAAAGCACACCATCACCTTCTCCCGGTTCAAACCAGCGCCCTCCAGGCTGGTCATCAGTTCCTCAAGGAGTTTCTTCTTCACCTTGACACTGCGGCCCACGGACCAGAGGATCTCGATGAGAATGAAGTCATTATCCCGTTCGGTCTTCAGGTCGGGGTAGCCGGGGTCAAAACGGAAATCATCCGCTTCGAGTTCCAGAACCCGCTGGAACCGGTCCGTGGCGGGAACGCCGGAGGAGACGAGTGCAGCATGGACCAGGTTGAGCACCGTGGACTTGAATTCGCTGGACTTTGGCTTGCGGACGGTAAGGGTGACGAGAGGCATGGGTTCTCCTTTATGGCTGTGCCGAATGAAGTGGACGTTTTCGGGGCTGCAACCTCTGGAAAGTATATCGCAATTATTCGGACCGCCAACAACAATCCCTTTTCTTATTGGAACCGATCTCCCGTAACTGTTCCCTCTCCTCAAGCAACAAATCGTCACATCCCGGCTTGCGCTCCAGGCACGTGTCGTATAACCTTACCAATAAGGAGACCACCCATGACCGGACATATCATCGACCTGCGCAGCGATACCGTGACCCGGCCCACGCAGGAGATGCGCGATGCCATGATGGCCGCCCAGGTCGGCGACGACGTATGGGGCGACGACCCCACCGTCAACAGGCTCCAGTCGGCCGTAGCGGAGCGCAGCGGCAAGGAGGCCGCCCTGTTCCTCCCCAGCGGCACCCAGAGCAACCTGGCGGCCCTGATGGCCCATTGCGAACGGGGTGACGAGTATATCGTGGGCCAGTTGGCCCATACCTACAAGTGCGAGGGGGGCGGCGCCGCCGTGCTCGGCTCCATCGTGCCCCAACCTATCGAGAACGAGGCCGACGGCACGCTGCCGCTCCACAAGGTGGCGGGCGCCATAAAGCACCACGGCCCCGGCCTGGGTGCGCACTTTGCCCGCACCAGGCTTCTGGCGCTGGAGGACACCTTCAACGGCCAGGAACTCCCGGCCGGGTATGTGGCTGAAGCCACGGCCCTGGCCCGTGACCGGGGCCTTGCCGTGCACCTGGACGGGGCGCGGGTCTGCAATGCGGCGATCGCAAGGGGCGAGACCTTGGCCCAGGCTTGTGCGCCGTTCGATTCCGTATCCATCTGTTTTTCCAAGGGGCTGGGGGCTCCGGTGGGGTCCGTTCTGGTCGGGTCTCGTGCATTCATTGAGCGCGCCCACCGCTGGCGCAAGGTACTGGGAGGCGGCATGCGCCAGGCCGGGTTTCTCGCAGGGGCATGCCTGTACGCCCTGGACCGTCATTTCGACAGGCTGGCCCAGGACCATGCAAACGCCGAACATCTGGCCAGGGGGCTGGTGGAGATCGCCCAGGTGACGGTCAAGGGGCAGGCCACCAACATGGTTTTCGTCCGGTTCCCGGAGCAGGAGTGCGTGCCGTTGCAGGAATTCCTGGCCGAACGCGGGATGCTGGTGCAGGTGACGCCCACGGCGCGCCTGGTCACGCACCTGGATGTGACGACAACCGACATGGATACCTTTGTTCGCGCCGTTAAGCAGTACTTCAGCCGGGGGTGATCCGTAAGCCCGTTCATCGCCTCTTGAGGGGCCCCGCAGTAGATTTGCAGCAACCTGAGAGAAAGGAACCATCGCCATGATCAAGGGCAGTGACAAACGACAAGCCGATTACATCATCGATGCCATATTTCTCAATCGCTGGTCGCCCCGCGCCATGTCGGGAGAGGAGATACCGGCAGAGGATCTGATGGTGCTGTTCGAGGCGGCCCGCTGGGCGCCCTCCTCCTACAACAACCAGCCATGGCGCATCCTCTATGCCCGCCGCAACAGCGAGCACTGGCCGCTCTTCTTCGACCTGCTGGTGGATACCAACAAGGCGTGGTGCGTGAACGCCGCTGCGCTTCTGGTGATGGTCTCCAAGACCACCTTCGATCACAGCGGCAAGCCGTCCCGCACCCACTCCTACGACACCGGGGCCGCCTGGGAGAACCTGGCCCTGCAGGGCAACCTGCGGGGGTATGTGGTCCACGGCATGCAGGGGTTCGACTACGACCGAGCCCGGACGGCCCTGAACATTCCGGAGGACTACCAGGTGGAGGCCATGGCGGCCATCGGGTGGCCCGGCCGGGTGGAGGATCTGCCGGAGGCATTGCAGGAACGGGAGACACCCAACGATCGGCGCAAGCTGGCGCAGACCGTGTGCGAAGGGCCGTTTTGCCTATGACAAAAAACGACAGCAAAACCCTTGAGGCGATCTTTAAGGCGGCACTGGCGGCGGTGGAGCCGGGCGCGGCCCTTGCTGGGCACCTGGAGCGGGCAAGAGAGCGCTTTCTCAGCGAGGGTTTCGAGCGTTTTGTCGTGGCCGGTTTCGGCAAGGCGGCCATCCCCATGGCCCTGGCTGCCGCGGAGCGACTGGGTGCGCTGATATCCGCCGGCCTTGTCATCGCTCCCCATGGTACTCCCCCCTTTAAAAAAGAGGTATGTGAATCGATTGAGGTGGTCACAGCCGGCCATCCCCACCCCGACAGCGCCGGTGAGGCGGCCGGCCGCCGCATCATGGCGCTGGCCCAGGCCTGCGACGAGCGCACCCTGCTGCTCCTCCTGGTCTCCGGCGGCGGCTCGGCCCTGCTGTCGGTCCCGGCCGAAGGGATCGCCCTGGAGGAGAAACGGATCACGGCGCAGCTCCTCATGGAGGCGGGGGCCGATATCCACGAATTGAACACCGTGCGCAAGCACCTTTCCGCCGTCAAGGGGGGACAACTGGCCCGCTTGGCCTGCCCGGCCCGGGTCATCTCACTTCTGATCTCGGATGTGCCGGGGGACCGGCTGGACGTGATCGCCTCCGGCCCGGCCGTGGCCGACCCGACCACCTTCGACGACGCTTGGGGGGTGCTTGAGCGCTTCGCCCTGACGGACAGAGTTCCCGAAGCCGTCCGGCTGCGCCTGGAGCTGGGGCGCGCCGGGACGGCGGCCGAGACCCCCAAGCCGGGCGATCCCTTTTTCACACGGGTCGAGAGCATCGTTGCGGCGCGCAACAGCGATGCCCTCTCCGCCGCCGCAACAGCGGCCGGGGCGTTGGGGCTGAGGGTGAACGTCCGCGGGGAGGCGGTGGCCGGGGAGGCGCGGGAGGCCGGAAAACAACTGGCCAGGGAGGCGTTGCGCATCAGATCGAACCTGCACGCGGGGCAGCGGGTCTGTCTGTTGAGCGGAGGCGAAACCACGGTCACGGTCCTGGGAAACGGCAGGGGAGGGCGCAACCAGGAGGTGGCCCTCTCCTTTGCCCTGGAGATCGCCGGCACGCCCGGCATCAGCCTCTTGTCCGCCGGCACGGACGGCATCGACGGGCCGACCGATGCGGCCGGTGCCATGGTGGATGGGGAAACCGTCAGCCTGGCCCGGCGCGCCGGGCTCGACCCGCTGAGCCACCTTACGGCCAACGACGCCTACCCCCTGCTGGACCGTTGCGGTGCACTGCTCAAGAGCGGGCCTACCGGGACCAATGTGATGGATGTGCAGATAATCCTGATAGGAGTATGATTGAAACGATTCGTGATATGGGATTAGGAAAAATGAGAAATATTTTTTCGATAAATAGAGTTCTAAATAGAAATACAATCCAATTAACGACAGAGAATTGTGCCGTCAGTCTTGTTCGATATCTATCACAAGGAGAGAGGAATGGGAGAGTTTTTGTAATCGGAGATATCCACGGTGAGTTTCTTTCGCTGATGTCGGCTTTACATGCAGTCGATTTTAATTTTGATAATGATCTGGCAATTTTTGTTGGAGACATCCTTGATCGGGGGAAGAATTCGGGAAAGTGTCTTGATCTTCTGCAAGAACCGTGGGTTCGCTCAACATTTGGCAACCATGAATGGATGATGCTCGATACAGTTGACAAAACTGGTTTGATTACAGGCAACATAAGCGAATGGGTATCTAATGGTGGTGAATGGGCTTTGGGTGAATCGCAAGAAGATTTGGCAAAGTGGCGACATCATTTGCTGGACCGAGTTCCGTTGTACTGGATTTTGGAGCGAAGAGACATGAGTTTGGTGCTGGTCTGCCATGCAGAACCCGAACCAGCATACTTGGCAGACGTCATCGCCCTCAAAGACAGGCAGGTTTCAGTTCAGGCATTAGGTGGAAGTCAAACAATATGGGGACGTAGTATAATTTACAATGCTTTGAGTGATAAATTAAAACATAAACAATATAATATTATTAAACAATTCAAGGATATCCTTTTTTCTGCACATGGACATACACCGGTCGAGACGCCCATCTGGATTAATAATCAGTTATTTACAGATACAGGAGCAGTAAGCGGAAGACGGCTAACGCTAGTCGATATAGACGTTGCTGCTCCTGGGCTGTCAAAAGGGATTTACTCATGGGATGTCTTATCACAAAAGCTGTTGAGTATTGCTGCATATGACTTATAGGGGAAATTAGCCAAATTGGACGCAAGGGATGATCCTTGGGAACAAACGATTCCGGCGAGACATAGACGAACAGGAATCTGATGGTTGCTCAAAGCCGCGCACATTGTTTCTCCCAAAATAAACCCGGCCTTATAGTGGATGCAATGAGAGAAGGGGCAAAAATTGGTTGTAAAATTTAGCGAATTCCTTTGTATAGTAAGGTAAATTCCTCTGGATAATCCCCCGGCTTTGCCGGGGGACCCCAAAAGTTTGACAGA
The DNA here is from genome assembly GCA_050013355.1 of Oryzomonas sp. GTDB lineage: Bacteria > Desulfobacterota > Desulfuromonadia > Geobacterales > Pseudopelobacteraceae > Oryzomonas. The sequence continues at coordinate 12,645 of JBEKFJ010000021.1, read as the reverse complement.
TCCTGAAATGTGGAGAAGCCTCCTTAACGTGAACCGCTCAAAGTGCACGAAAAGGAGACTTCATGTCTGATGCAAGGATATTGAGATTGATGGAGTGACAGAATACGAAAGCGGTTTTTTTATTGCTTCCTTACGAAAATGATCGACGCAGTGCTGGATCACTATAACGTATGCCGAGTCGTCAAACAAATTGCCATATGAAGAACGAAACTCGCCTACAATTACGTGTGTTAAACTATCTGCGTGATCATAACGTTGCAAACCTAGCCACAGGCGTTGGCCCTGTTATTTGGGCTTCTGCAGTATTTTATGCCAACGCCGGGTATACTCTCTATTTTCTGTCTTCACCTGATAGCAGGCATTGTCTCAATATTGCTAAAAACCCTTTGGTCGCCTTAACTATCCAGGAGGATTACACTGACTGGCTGGAAATTAAAGGAATACAGATCGAAGGTGTAGTCAGCGAAATTTCAGGTTCAGAAGAGACCGAAGCACGGAGGCTATACGGGGAGAAGTTTCCTGTTGTGGGCAAGTTGGCACTGGCACCGGCAGCGATTGTCAAAGCATTGGCAAAAGTCAGTTGGTTTAAGATTGTTCCTCATCGCCTCTATTTTATCGATAACTCGGTACGTTTGGGGCATCGGGAAGAAATCAATTTGAAGGAATCAATTTGAAATTGCCTTGCACATGAGAAATCAAGTCTATTTTGCCATAGAGATTTGCTGGCATTCCAAGAGGAGGAAGAAATCATGAAAACCGTCAATGCTATTCTTCAGAAAAAAGCTGGTGGTGGTGTTGTCACCATTGATCCGAACACAAGGGTGTTAGATGCAATCGCGCTTATGGCAGAGAAGAATATCGGTTCGCTCATGGTAATGGAGGGCGACAAACTGGTGGGGATCATCACCGAGCGTGATTACGCCAGAAAAGTTATCCTTGCGGGGAAATCATCCAGTACTACGCTGGTAAAAGAAATCATGAACCAGAATTTACTAATCATCCAGACCAGCACTACCATTGAAGAATGCATGGCCCTCATGATTGAGAATTCTGTGCGATACCTTCCGGTCATCGAGGGGGGCCGGGTCATTGGTGTCATATCAATGGGAAATGTGGTCAATGCGATCATTTCCGAGCAGAACTTCGTGATAAAAAATCTACATCAATACATTATGCAGGGTTGAACCACACCGTTTGGCGAGAGAAGTCATCAAATACAGAATAAAATCAAGATGGAAATGAACAGTCCTTCAGTAAGATACTGAGAATTTGATTCGTAGTTATTAAGGACATACCAGATATTAAGGCGGCGCCTCCAGGGCCGCCTTTTATTTTTTTGTGAGCTTTGAATGTGCACGTACTTGCAGGGTGAGAGTCTCCTGAACTGTGTCCACTATCCGCAGTATATTCTTTTGCCTCTGTCTACACACACGAAATGAAACTCGATGTGGCGTCAACATATTTTTTCGTTGTCCTTGCACTTTTCGCAATCGTTGCAAGGCTTGTTACTGGCCACATTTACGATAGATTTGGAGCAAATTATGCAATTTATCCCGCTATCTTTCTGCTCTCGCTTGGACTATTCATTCTAGGAAACCCAACAGCTTCGCTCGGTGTGTTCTCCGCATCTGCAATTATTGGTTTCGCCTATGGCATGTGTGTACCGAGCCTATTGGCATTGTCATTCAAAAATCTCCCCCACATCGAGCTAGTGTAGTGACAGCAACGTTTTTCACGCTATTTGATCTAGGAATGGGTGCTGGTTCATATATAGTAGTAACTTGTATTCCCCATTTTGGGTACGCAAATATCTATATGTTACTGAGCTTACTTGTACTAACTGTAGCACTGATATATTATATAATATGCATAAAATCAAATAAGTATAACGCCGGAACGGGGTGAACTGATCCTGTCACCGCCTGAACTGCAACAAAAACAGTGCCGTGCAATAGGCCTGTACCGCGGCACGGTCTGGCGCGGAAAGCGCGTCCCACGGCCGGGGATGGCGAAAGCCCCGTAGAAAACAACGCTCCAGCCGACCGAGGACCGGGTTGGGAACGCCGAGGCGCGGGGCGATAGACACGTCCCCCAGGCTGAAGGGGGTGACGATGCGTGTAAGGCAGGGATTGAGCATGACGAGGGAGTCGTGATCGTTGCGGCAGGGGCTGCCAACGTTGTGGCCGGCATAGAGGATGAGGTTGTCGGGGGCGTAGCGTGCAGACTCCATGGCCGTGAGCCGTTCCACCTCCTGTCCGACTGTCTCCAGGGCGCCGTGATGGGCAAACAGCAAGGGCTCCAGGCCGCTTTGGCGGACCATCTCCAGCAGGCCGCCAATCCGGAAGGTGTGGACCCGGGGATGCAGCAAGGCGTCCGCCAGCCCGCTCTCATAGGCTGTCTCGTCCGATGCGTCGGCGAAACGACGCAGGCGCGATCCGGGTCTGGCGCGGGCGATCATCTCCCGTGCTGCGGCCGGATCGGCCACCCCCAGCATACGGAAGGCGCGGCGGATGGACTCCTCTTCACGGCGGGCGTAGCGGCTGTAGACCATCAGCCGCAGAACCCCTCCCGGTGCGAGGCGTCTCGCCAGGGCCTTCAGCCCGGCCTGGGGATCATCCAAGTGATGGAGCACGCCGTAGGCGTCGATCAGGCCGAAGGGGCCGTCCGCCAGGGAGGCGTCAAGCAGATCGCCCCGGCAAAAGCTCACATTGGTGCGGCCGTGGAGCAGGCAGTGCAGACGGGCGCGGTGAAGGGTGTGGGTCGACAGGTCGAGGGCTGTTATGGGAGTATCGGGATTGGCCAAGCTAAAGGGGTAGGGGGAGAAACTGCCGCAGCCGGCGATCAGTATGCGTTGTGCGTCACGAGGCGGCAGCGAGCCGTTGAAGCGGGTCCACAGGGCGGTCAGGTTGAGGGCGTATGTGTCGCAACGACGCACCGAGGCCAGCAATGGGTACCGGGGGTAGGGGTAGAGTTCATAATGGGTGCGTACGTCGTCGGGCATAACCTACTGTAACAACACACGCGGTTCCTGGCAAGCACCCCGCTCTGGAGCCGGGGCACTGCCGGGTCAACTCCGAAGAGCGGTTTCTCGTTCCACCAGGGCGACGATCTCTTCATACATGGCGATCATCACGTCTGATTCGAGCCACTTTTGGGCCATGTGCCGCAGAAGGGCAAAACCGTGCACCACGGTGCCGCTAAAGACGCAGATACCGCTCAGGCGGGTCGTTTCGTCGTACATCAGAAAGCAACTGACGATCGCCACCACCAGCATGGTCAATAAAAACGCCATTTCGATGCCGCGGAACGGATTTTCAAACACCTTGGTAACGTCTATGTAGTAGCGGGTGAGCCCGGTCACGTGCCGCATGAATTCGCCGACGTCGCTCCCTGCGCATTTGAGGTGGGCATAGCTGAGAAATCGCGAAGAGGCGCGCTCTCGGCCGGCGGTCATACGTTCGCTGACATATCGCTCAATGGCTTCGTCGATAAGGTCTGTTTTCATGATGAACCCCCTTGTGCCGCATCTAGTAAAAGAGCAGCTTCGTCGTCGGCTTCCAGTATGCCATGGGCGACAATGGCGGAATCGTTTACATCTTCTCTCCTGCTTATCATTTTGTACCAAACGCGCCATAATAAACAAGTTAATTAGTCAACAAACATAATGTGTGCCGGGATGCGCGGAAGGCTGCTATGTGTTATGATACCGGCATGTTGAATAATATGGCAGTGGTGGGTGTACCGGCGAAACGATGTAAAAATGATGCAAGATGCGTCATTTTGTCGGGTTGCATTATTTTTCAGCAAAAGTGAGCTTACATTTTGCCACAGAGCCACAGAGACACGGAGGAAAATCAGAAACAGAGGGATAAACTGATTTATGTCACCCCTGTAAAATAGATTCTGTCTTTGACGTTCTCTGTGTCTCTGTGTCTCTGTGGCAAAATGATATAATGCCGTTACCACAAATAAAGCCCCTCTGGTAAGTGAGGGGCTTGGGTGTCGCGCTATATGTGGCGGGCTTCTATTTGCTGATGGTGGCGTTCTCGATAAGAACGTTGTAATGGTAGCCGTAACCGAAGTCCCGGTCCTTGGCCACGGTCCCCTTGACTGTAACAACGTCGTCCAGGTGAGGCGTTGCCGTGGTTGTGGTGCACACCAGGTTATGGGTGCCCTTGGCCTGGGAGCCGGTGCCATCCTGGATATGTACCCAGATTCTCTTCATGATCCCGGAGGTTACCTTGACGATCTTGCCCCTGACAACTACCAGCTTCTTGTCGAGCTTGGCGCTGTTGCGGTAGATTTCGGCAATGGTGTAGGAATTGGGGCCGACGGCCTTTTTTACGGAGATCCGCTTCTCCATGGGCATCACGGCAACCTTGCTGCCCATGGGGGCGGGTTGTTGCTGAGGCGGGGCGGCCGCCGGCGGAGCAGCCTTTGCCGGGTTTTTTGCGGGGGCTTCAGCCGGTTGCGGGACAACGCCATTTGAGAAGACGATGGTATCGAAGGTGCGTTTGAGGGTCTTGCTCTCGAAGTTCTTCATGACAAGACCTTCCATGAAACTCATGTGGTCGCCCACATTGACCCTGGTTTCCTTCACGGCTAACCAGATGTTTTCGCCGTTGCCTTTCTGCAGGTAAACATAGCTGTAACCGCCGCTGTTCATAACTTGCAGCACCTTGCCGGAGATGGGCTCCGATTGCTGGTGGGTTGTTGATTGGGCGGGGTATTCGATCTTCGGGTGGCCGGCCGGTATGTTGGGGGTATTCGGGTCGGCAAAAGAAACGGCGACAATGCTGCAAAGAATGATGAACGCAAAGGGCAGGAGATAGCTCTTTTTCATGTGATCCTCATTTTTGAATTTACCAACTCGATTTTTTTGATACTATCACGAAAGCTTGGCAACAGGCAGCTTAAAAAAGAGGGGACGGGATACCATGCAGCGCAAAGCGGTCGTTCTTTACAGCAGCGGTCTGGATTCAACCACCTGTCTGGCCATGGCCCGGGCAGAAGGGTTTACCCCCTATGCCATCAGCTTTTCCTACGGCCAGCGGCACAGCCATGAACTGGAGGTGGCCAAGGCCAATGCGGTGCGGCTGGGCGCCGCCGAACACCTGGTTGTCGAGTTCGACCTGCGCCTTATGGGGGGGAGCGCCCTGACGGCCGATATTGCCGTGCCCAAGAACGGGGTGGGGAGCGACATCCCTGTTACCTACGTACCGGCCCGCAACACCATCTTTCTCTCCTTTGCCCTGGGATGGGCCGAGGTGCTGGGGGCCTTTGACATCTACATCGGCGTCAACGCCCTGGATTACTCCGGCTACCCGGACTGCCGGCCCGCCTATATTGCGGCCTTCGAGGCCATGGCCAACCTGGCCACCAAGGCCGGCGTGGAAGGATCGGGGTGTTTCCGCATCCATACGCCGCTCATCGACCTGACCAAGGCCCAGATCATCAAGAAAGGTCTCGAGCTGGGGGTCGATTACGGGCTGACCCATTCCTGCTACGATCCGACGCAGGAGGGGCTCTCCTGCGGGCACTGCGATTCTTGCCGTCTGCGGTTGAAGGGGTTTGCCGAGGCAGGGCTGAAGGACCCCCTCAGGTATGTGAACCGGTAGGGACACTATGGGGGCTGTCGATGGGACGGCAATAAATAGAAGGCGAACCCCGGTGGGTGCGCCTTCTTTGTGTTCTATGTATGGGAGGCTACTTCGTGGCGTTGGAGCGGCCGCTGAAAAACCGCTTGATGGAATCTCCCATGTCCCTGAACCACTCGCCCATGGACCTGCCCGCCTTCTTTGCGGCCTGACCGGATTCCTTGCCCCCTTCCTTGAGGGCCGGCCCGGCCTCCTTGCCGAGTTTCTTGAAGCCCTGGCTGACCTTCTTGCCACCTTCTTTGAAGGCGTGGCCTACCTCCTTGCCCCCCTCTTTAAAGGCCTTTCCGGTCTCCTTGCCGAATTTTTTCACCCCCTGGCCCATATCCCTGCCGTCTTCCTTGAGGGAGGTATCCGCGCGACAGGGGATGGCCGTCAGCGCCATGAGCAGTATAACGACTACCCTGGTTTTTCCCATGGGAACCACCTTCTTAAGGAGATTCTATCAGGGATGGAGGGGCAGGTCAAAGCATCATCATGTGAACCTGTGTGTGCCCCCGAATCAGCGTGAATCCCCAAAACATTTAAGTGTTCCAGGGGCTATGCCTGCGCTGCCTGGACCGCCGTGATGGCAGTGACGTTGACGATATCGTCCACGGAGCAGCCGCGGGACAGGTCGTTGACCGGCTTGGCCAAGCCCTGGATGATCGGCCCGACCGCCTCGGCGCCGGCCACCCGCTCCACAAGCTTGTAGGCGATGTTGCCCGCATCCAGGTCCGGGAAGACCAGTACGTTGGCCTTGCCGGCCACGGAGCTTCCGGGGGCCTTTTTCTCGCCGACCTTGGGGAGCAGGGCGGCGTCGGCTTGGAGCTCGCCGTCGATCTGCATGTCCGGCTTGAGCTGCCGGGCGATCTCCAGGGCCTTGAGCACCTTGTCGCAGTCCGGGTGGCTGGCGCTCCCCTTGGTGGAGAAGGAGAGCAGGGCCACGCGGGCGTCCACGTCCAGGAATGCCTTGCAGTTGCCGGCCGTGGCAACGGCGATCTCGGCCAGGGCCTGGGCGTCCGGGTTGGGGTTAACGGCGCAGTCGGCGAACAGGATGATGCCGTTCTCGCCGAAGCCTGCCGTCTTGGTGATCATCAGGAAGAAGGAGGATACGGTCTTGATCCCCTTGGCCGGGCCGACGGTCTGGAAGGCAGCCTTGAGCACGTTGCCGGTGGTGCCGGTGGCGCCGGCAACCTGGCCCCCGGCGTCGCCGTTACGCACCATCATGCCGGCGTAGTACAGGTTGTCCGGTGCGGTCAAGAGGGCTCGGGCCTCTTCGGAGGTCATGCCCTTGGCCTTGCGCAGCTCGACGAAATCGGCCACGTACTGTTCCAGCTTGGGGGAGTCGGCCGGATTGAGCAGCTCCACTCCCGCCAGGTTGACCCGCTTGGCGGCGGCTTCAGCCTGGATCCTGGCAGGATCGCCCAGGATGACGATCCGTGCCAGCCCCTCCTTGACGATCTTCTCGGCGGCGAACAGCATCCGCTCATCGTAACTCTCCGGTAGTACCACGGTCTGCAGGTTCTTCCGGGCCTTTTCCTTGATCTGGTCAACAAGATGCATGGGTTACCTCCTCCTCGGCTATGAATAGTTTCCGTCCGGAAAGGGTTCTTTTTCGCCCATGCGGCGCCAATCTTCGGTCTTGTTTGTGACTTCGGCCGCAGGCCTCACCCTTCGTGCGCCTTCGCGGTCCAATTTAACAAGCAAAATTGTGCGGTGACTGATGTTGTACGCCTCCGCGCAATCCCTCGATTTCCTGGCCTGGACGAAAAATCCCTCCTTTCCAAATCGGAAATCATTCGCTTCTCGTCCGAAGTTTCCGGACAAGAAGCGAATGAATAGAACAGGGGAATATGTATAGTTGAAACAAGGGTGCCGGTCAAACAAAAAAAGCCTGACTAGTCAGGCTTTTAGTAAGGTTTAAAAGATTAAAACGAGATTTAAAATACAACCCCCATGGCGTCGGCGACAGTGTGAATGTCCTTGTCCCCCCGACCTGACAGGCAGACCACAATGGTCTTGTCTTTCGGCAGGCTCGGGGCCAACTTCATGATATAGGCGATGGCGTGGGAAGACTCCAGAGCCGGCATGATTCCCTCCTCGCTGGTCAGCACGCTGAACCCCTCCAGCGCCTCGTCGTCGGTGATGGATACATACTCGGCCCGAAGGGTCTCCTTCAGCCAGGAATGCTCGGGCCCCACGCCGGGATAGTCCAGGCCGGCCGAGATGGAATGGGCCGGCGTGATCTGGCCGTGCTCATCCTGAAGCAGGTAGGTCTTGTTGCCGTGCAGGATGCCGGGCGAACCGGCGCAGAGGGCGGCTGAGTGCTTGCCGCTTTCGATGCCGTAGCCCGCCGCCTCGACCCCGATCATCTTGACCTTGTGATTCTTCAGGAAGGGGTAGAACAGGCCCAGGGCGTTGCTGCCGCCGCCGACGCAGGCCACCAGGTAGTCGGGCAGGCGTCCTTCGACCTTCTGGTGCTGCTTCCTGACCTCGTTGCCGATGACCGACTGGAAGTCGCGCACCATCATGGGGTAGGGGTGGGGCCCAGCCACGGTGCCGATGACGTAGAAGGTGTTCCCGATGGTGGTCACCCAGTTGCGCATGGCCTCGTTCATGGCGTCCTTGAGGGTCGCGGTGCCGGCGGTGACCTGCGTGACCGTGGCCCCCAGAAGCCGCATGCGGAAGACGTTCAGGGCCTGGCGGCGGGTGTCCTCCTCGCCCATGAACACCTCACACTCCATCCCGAAAAGGGCGGCGATGGTGGCGGTGGCCACGCCGTGCTGGCCCGCCCCAGTCTCGGCGATGACCCGTTTCTTGCCCATCCGTTTGGCCAGAAGCCCCTGGCCGATGGTGTTGTTCACCTTGTGGGCGCCGGTATGGTTCAGGTCTTCGCGCTTGAGGTAGATCTTGGCGCCCCCCAGCTTTTTACTCAGTTTCTCGGCATAGTAGAGCGGATTGGGACGGCCCACGTACTGGCGCAGGTAGTATTTAAACTCTTCCTTGAACTCACGGTCGTGGCGGTAGTGCTCGTAGGCTTTTTCCAACTCCAGGAGCGCCGGCATGAGTGTCTCGGGGACGTAGCGTCCGCCGAATGCGCCAAAGTGTCCATATTTATCAGGAAGTTTCATGTTGTCACCTGTTAGTGCGTTAAAAAGGTAATGGGTCGATAAAAGGCCACCCGATACGGAGAGCTGTCGGAATGGTAGATGGAATCAAGGGTAAAGCCCGGAACAGCTGAAATCAGTTCCATGTCAGGAATCTCCGGCTCCGTGACCTCGAACACAAGCAGGTCTACACGGTTGCGAATGGCGTAGGCATAGATCTCTTTAGGGGCGGCTACCGGCAGGGCGGTCCACAGACCATCCAGATAATAGATCATCTTGTTCCATGAAACCATGTAGTTTTTCCCGGTGCCATAGTGTGCGGCGGCCCACTGGCCCGACTTGCGGGCTTCTTCGGCATAATTGAGCCAGGCGTTGCGGTCTGAGTTCTCAGGCTCGGTTGGTTTGTCTGTTATTCCCGTTTTCGGAACAATGAGGTTCGCTAGGAGCCCGTTGCCGTATCGGTCCAGATAATAGGTCATGATGCTGAGCGTACACAGTACGATCACAACGGTGCCGATACGTCGGTCGCCCCGAAACAGTTTACGGTCCGCTGCATCCACCGCGAACACCAGTCCTGCGGAGGCCAGGATGAGAAGGAGCGGCGCATAGGGCACGAGGTATTTCCACCACCCCTCGGTGAAGACCGGCAGGATCAGCAGGATGAGAAACGGTGATGTGATAGTGATTTTCTTCTTAGCCGATGCATCCCCCCAGGGAACGAAAAGCGAGAAAATCGCCAAAAGCGCCAGATACACGGGGAAAACGTTGGGGAAATGCAGGGCACCGCTATTGTTCGGAATCCTGCCGGGCAACTCCATCGCAAGGTTGTGGAGATAGACCCGGGCGCTTTTTGCGGGGTCATGGAGGAGATAGGCCGCCAGGTCTCCGATACCCGACGGTACCTGCCATTTCAGCCTCCCCTCGTGCGTGAGTCCCCAAAGATCGTCATTGCCCTGTTCACCCTTGTCGTTGTCATGGTAGATCCTCGACTTCATCCAGATCAGAACATAGGTCGCCTTGGGGCTGATGACGAACGCGCCGTAGTTGTGCTTGAGAAACAGCAGATACGGCGAAGCAGCGAGAAAAAACACTACAATCATGGTTGCGACGAGGCGGGGCATGAACGTACGAAATGCCTGTCTCCCCTGGGAGATGAGGAGCGCCATGGCGGTGAGGGCCATGATCAGGAACCCTTCCGAGCGGCTCATATAGGCGCAACAGAACGCACAGCCGGCACCGCAGGCATAGAGCAACGAATTGCGCACAACAGCGCGGCAGAGGAGCCCCAGGGCCGTGACGAGGAAGACCGTATAATAGATCTCCGGCTCTGTTGAGAACGTGATCCACAGGAAGTGGGGGGTCACGGCGGTAACCAGGGCAGCTATCAAGGCTATTCTGCGCCCCAGGACCCCTTCGGCGAGGAAGTAGACCGATGCGGTAAGCAGAACGCCCATGACCGGAGCGATGAGCCCGGCCGTGCGCAGAAGGTCATGTATTCCCAGAACGCTGTCAACTCCGGCTATGATGATGGGGGGGAGCGGCGTCGCCCAAAGAGCCTGCCACCCGAGACCGGCACCCATCTGGATGTTGCGTGCGATCTGGAGATAGGTGTGTCCGTCTGCCGTGACACTGAGCGGACGGTGGAGGTTCCACATGACGAGGATCGACAGGATTAGGGGGAACAGAGGAAACAGGGGGAGCCTTTCCATGGCCTGGGAAAATAAATCAGTTTGCTCGGTCGGTTGCTGCAAGGGATTATCCTAATGATGAGAGATGTCCTGGTTTGCCGGTGCCGGTAAACGATCAAGAGCGCTTTTGGTGTTAGAGATAAAATCGACGATTTTGCGGCTGTCCTTCTTGCCCGGCCCGGATTCCACGCCGCTGGAGACATCCACGGCATAGGGGTGCACCTTGCAGACCGCTTCAGCCACATTTCCCGGCGTCAGTCCGCCGGCCAGGATGATGCGGTTGGACTGGGACGGCTTTACCAGGTCGCAGTATCCTGCTTCCTCCTCGCCGTGCAGTTGGACCAGGTCGAGGCCGCACTGGTCGACGGTTGCGTTCACCATTTTCAGGGACTCATTGACGAACAGGCCGACGGTCTGCACAAAGGGGGGCAGATGGCGGATGATGGCGGCGGCCTGTTCGGGGAACACGTGCCGGGGAGATTTGGCATGGAAGACGAACCCCAGGGCATCGGCTCCGGCGGCAATAGCCGTCAGGGCATCCTCAAGGTTGGTTATGCCGCAGATCTTGACTTTTATCATATTTGTTTTGCCACAGAGCCACAGAGCCACAGAGAAAAGCCGAAAAAAGAGTGAAAACTCAGGAAAATGTAATGGGCTTTCTCTGTGTAATTCTCCGTGTCTTTGTGCCTCCTTTTACGATGACTCTAATTCTGCCACAGAGCCTCAGAGAACCTCAGAGACAGAACCAATTTCCGTAAATACGTTTTTGAAGTTCTCCGGGTCTGTGGCTCTGTGGCAAATCGCCTGTAACAAGAGCCTGTATTTTACAAATCTACCTGCGGCAACCGCTCCAGCGCTTCGCGGATCTTCTGCTCCGGATATTCGTAGTCCTCCAGGGAGCCTGAGAGGTAGGCGTCGTAGGCGCCCATGTCCAGTTGGCCGTGGCCCGACAGGCCGAACAGGATGGTTTTTTCCTTCCCCTCCTCCTTGGCCAGCACTGCCTCGTCGATGGCGGCCCGCACGGCGTGGGACGATTCGGGGGCCGGGATGATCCCTTCACTGCGGGCGAAGAGCAGGGCGCCTTCGAAACAGGCGTTCTGCTTGTAAGACTTGGCCTCGATCTGACCGGCGTGATGCAGTTGGGAGACCAGGGGCGACTCGCCGTGGTACCGTAACCCGCCGGCATGGATGCCGGGCGGCATGAAGTCGTGTCCCAGTGTGTACATCATGGCAATGGGCGCCATCTTGGCGGTGTCTCCGTAGTCGAAGGCATAGACCCCCTTGGTCAGGGTAGGGCAGGAGGCCGGTTCCACGGCCAGGCAGCGCACGTTCTTCCCGGCGGCCCGGTCGGCGATAAAGGGAAAGGCCAGCCCGGCGAAGTTGGAGCCGCCGCCGCAGCAGGCGATGACCACGTCCGGGTAGTCGCCGGCGATCTTCATCTGCTCCCGTGCCTCCTGGCCGATCACGGTCTGGTGCAGACAGACGTGGTTGAGCACGCTCCCCAGGGCGTAATTGGTGTCGATATGGGTGGCGGCGTCCTCCACCGCTTCGGAGATGGCGATCCCCAGGGAACCGGGGCATTCCGGGTCGTGGGCCAGGATCGAGCGCCCCGCATTGGTGAATTCGGAGGGGGAGGGGATGACCTGGGCGCCCCACAACTGCATCATGCTCTTGCGGTAGGGCTTTTGGGTGCAGGAGATCTTGACCATGTAGACCGTGCACTCAAGGCCGAACAGGGAGCAGGCCAGGGCAAGGGAACTGCCCCATTGGCCGGCGCCGGTCTCGGTGGCCAGGCGGCGGATGCCGGCCTGCTTGTTGTACCACGCTTGGGGGATGGCCGAGTTGGGCTTGTGGGAGCCGGCCGGCGAGACACCTTCGAACTTGTAGTAGATCCTGGCCGGGGTGCCGAGCGCCTTTTCCAGGCGATGGGCGCGGAAGAGGGGCGACGGCCTCCAGAGCTTGTAGATCTCCCGGACCTCGTCCGGGATGTCGATCCAGCGGTTGGGGGACATCTCCTGCTCGATCAGCGCCATGGGAAAGATGGCCAGCATGTCGTCCGGAGTGAGCGGTTTGAGGGTCTGGGGGTTGATGACCGGCGCCAGGGGACCCGGCATGTCTGGGATGATGTTGTACCACTGCCGGGGGATCTGGTCTTCGCTGAGGAGAATCTTGGTATTCATATGGTCGCTCCTGAATTAAAGTCTAACCTGGGAA
>JBEKFJ010000020.1:0-21586 GCA_050013355.1 Oryzomonas sp. | reverse complement strand
CAGGGCGAGGGAGGTGCGGCGCTTGAGGGGGGTATAGACCGCCAGATACCAGCCCAGAGCCGTTACGCCAAGCAGTGGGGGCAGCGGACCGCCAACAGCGGCCAACAGCATCAGGCCGCCCATAATGGCGACCGACCCGATGACCGTCCCGGAAAGGGGCGTCAGGTCCCGTTGGGGAAGGGGCCGGCGGCTGGTGCGCGCCATCAGGCGGTCCAGGTCCCGCTCCACCACCTGGTTGATGGCGGAGCCGCCCGCAGCCAGGAGCGCCACCCCAAAAAAAAGGGCCGCCAGGGAGATGATACGAACCGCGGCCGGGTAGAGGAGATAACCCCCCAGGGCGGCAACGCCGTTCAGCAGAGCCAGGCGCGGCCGGAACAGCTTGAGCAGGGGGGAGATCACTTGAGTCCCTTGATGAATTCGACCAAAGCCGTCACATCATTGTCGGACAGTTCGGGATAGGTGGGCATGAGCGGCTGGAATCCATCCAGCACCTGGGTATTGGGCTTGCGGATACACTCCCGCAGATAACCCTCGTCGGCTGTGACATCGACCCTCTTGTTCGCCCTCAGCACCGTAATCCGGGTGCCGAACAGCCCTTTGAAGGTGGGGCCGACGCCGCGGCTGCCATCCAGGGAGTGGCAACCGAGACAACCCTTTTCCTGGGCCAGCTTCCTGCCGTCGCGCTTGGCGGGTGCGGCCCCGCCGGTACGGAAGTAGTCGATGATCTCCTTGATCTCCTCCTCCTTGAGCACCCCGCTAAAGGAGGGCATGACCGGCTGGAAGCCCTTGACCACGTCGGCGTTCGGCTCCAGGAGGGAGCGCCGCAGGTAGGCCTCATCCACGGTAATATGCCGTTCCGAGCCACTGGTCAGGACCGTTTCGCCCCGCCCCCAGAGCCCCTTGAACGTCGGCCCGACGCCCGGCTTGCCGTCCAGGGTGTGGCACCCCAGGCAGCCATGCTTTTCGAGGAGTCCGCGACCGGGGTGTTCCTCATTGCCCTCCTTCTGCTCCACCCAGGCCGCAAACTCCGCCTGGGGCAGCGCCTCCACGGTGGTGATCATAGCCGAATGGCCGGTGCCGCAGTACTGGGAGCAAAACAGGTCGTAGGAACCGGGCTTGGTGGCCACGAACCAGGCATAGTTCTTCATCCCCGGTACAACGTCCCGTTTGACCCGGAAGGCGGGCAGGTAGAAACCGTGGATCACGTCGCGGGAAACGAGATCCACCCTGACCGGTTTGTTCACCGCAACATACAGCTTGTCGCTGGTCTTCCCATTGGAGTAGGCAAAGCTCCACGACCACATACGGGCCGTGGCGGTCACCTCAATTGCCCCTTTGGGCACGTTGCGCAACGCCAGGTAGCCGGTCCAGCCATAGAAGAACATGGCCATCACCAACACGCAGGGAAGTGCAATCCAGACAACCTCCAGCCAGAGGTTCCCCGAGACCTGCGAGGTCGGCTCCGGGGAGCGGGAACGGCGGTAGCGGATCACAAAAGCTACCATGGTCGTGGTGATGCCGAGCAAAAGGACCAGGCAGGCCCCGAAGATAAACATGAAGACCGGGTCGATTGCCTCGGTCGTAGTGATCAGATGGGTAGCGTCCACGGCGTCTCCTCAGCGGTAGAGCACATCGAAGAAGGTAATCCCGATGAAAATGGCCAGGGTTATCAGGGCCAGGAACAAGAGCCACTGCAACAGGCGCCCCTCGTATTTCATGTGCATGAAAAAGGCGACCACAAGGCCGGACTTGATGCAGGCGATGGCAAGCGAGCCCCAGACATGGCCGATTCCCACGTTGTGATGGGCCACCCACACGGTCAGGCCGGTCAGGGTCAGGAGGGTCAGCCAGACCATGACGAGCTTTTTGTAGGTTACGATGTGATGGGCCGTGGTATTGTGCGTCATGTCGGTCTCCTAGAGGATCAGGTAATACAACGGAAAGATAAATATCCAGACCAGATCCACCAAATGCCAGTACAGGGCACCGTTTTCCAGCAGCACGAAATCGCCGGCATGGACGGTTCCCCGTTTGACCCGCACCGCCACCACCGCCAAGAGCGTTCCCCCGACCAGGACATGCAGACCGTGGAGGCCGACGGTGAGGTAATAGAGGTTGTAGAACACCGACTCCCCCGGCGGACCGTCGGCCAGGCGGGGTGAATCGGGATAGATGCCGTTGCCGATTTCAGCACTCCATTCCAGGTACTTGTTGAAGAGAAAAGTTGCCGCGCAGAGGATCGTTCCACCCAGCAGAAAGAGCACGTTCCGGCGTTCGTTCCGCTGAATGGCGGTGACCGCCATGGCCGCCAGCAAGCTGCTGGTGATGAGAATCACCGTGTTGAGCGTTCCGAAACCCACATGCATGTCTCGACCCGCAGCGGTGAACTCCCGGGGATAGCGGGAGAGGTAGACTGCATAAAGCAGGAACAGGCCGCTGAACAGGAGCATCTCCGTGAACAGGAACAGCCACATGCCGAGCTTGGCCCCGTCGTAATCCTTGTGAACGGCGTGATTCATGGAACACCCGCCTTGGAAAAATCGTACGGTCCATGGGTGACCACCGGCTCCCGGTCGAAGTTTTCGGTGGGGGGCGGTGTTGGAATGCTCCACTCCAGGGTCGCCCCCCCCCAGGGGTTGCTCCCCACCGGTTCGCCCCTGAACAGGCCGCGGAACAGGTTTACCACCATTATGACCAGCCCCACGGCCAGGATCCAACTGCCGATGGTCGATACGAGGTTGAGGGGCGCGAATTCGGGGAGATACGTGTAGTAACGCCGGGGCATCCCCTTGAGGCCGAGCACCATCATGGAGAAATAGAGGATATTGAACCCCGTGAACATGAGCGCCCAGGCAATGACGGCAGGCTTTTCGGCGTACTTGCGGCCGTAGAATTTGGGCAGCCAGTAGTGCATGGCGGAGAAGAAGGCAAAGCCGGTGCCGCCGAACATCACGTAGTGGAAATGTCCCACCACGAAGTGGGTGTCATGCACATGGATGTCCGTGGCAGCCGCGCCCTGGACCAGCCCGGTCAGCCCGCCGATGGAAAAAAGCAGGATAAAGCTGAGCGCAAAAAGCATGGGCGCTTCCAGGGAGATGGACCCCTTATACAGGGTGGAGACCCAGTTGAAGACCTTGATGGCGGACGGGATGGCAACCAGGAAGGTCAGGAAGGAGAATACCAGTATGGCCGTATCGCTCATGCCGCTGGTATACATGTGGTGCCCCCATACCAGTGAACCGGCCGCGGCGATGGCCAGACTGGAAAAGGCGATCATCTTGTAGCCGAAGATCGGCTTGCGGGCAAATACCGGGATGACGTCCGAGATCACCCCCATGGCGGGCAGGATCATGATGTAGACCGCCGGATGGGAGTATATCCAGAACAGGTGTTGGAACATGATCGGGTCGCCGCCGCGGCCGGGATCGAACAGACCGGACCCCAGGATACGTTCTGCAATAATCAGCACCAGGGTGATGCCCAGGATCGGCGTCACCAGGACCTGGACCCAGGCGGTGGCATAGATCGACCAGACGAAAAGCGGCAGCCTGCCCCAGGTCATCCCCTCGGCCCGCAGGCGGTGGATGGTCGTCACGAAGTTGATACCGGTCAGGATCGACGAAAAACCGATAACGAAGACCCCAAAGACGGCCAGGGATACGTTGGTGCCGGTGCGGGCGCTGAAGGGGACATAGAAGGTCCAGCCGGTATCGGGCGGTCCGCCGCCGGTGAAGAGCGAGGTCAGTACGATCACCGCGCCGATGGCGTAGAGCCACCAGGAAAACAGGTTCAGGCGCGGGAAGGCAACGTCCCGTGCGCCGATCTGGATCGGCATGATCAGATTGCCGAAAGCGCCCGGCAAACCGGGGATGATGAACAGGAAAATCATCACCACCCCGTGCACGGTAAAAGTTGCATTGTAGGTTGCAGGCCCCATGATGGTGCGCCCCGGCGTCATCAGTTCGATACGGAGCAGCAGTCCCAGCACTACCCCTACCAGAAAAAAACCGAACGTCGAATAGAAGTAGAGCAGCCCGATTCGCTTGTGGTCGGTGGAGAATATCCAGGAGGTGATGCCGGTCTTGCCGGTGTCGTTCCAGAAACTCGTGGGTGTTGGCTGTACGGTGGTCATCAAACCTCCCGGAAAGGTGAGAACCGATGTTCTCGGAGAGCTCTAAATCTTAATTTATTAACAGGGATGACCAGGATAAAAGTCGGATAATAACAGGTACCCGGAATGTACCGGCCGGCTTCCTGTCAATCCCGCCCATCCCTGTTACAAGGGGCAGCGGATTTTTTCCGCTTATTCCCACTCAGCAATAAAAAGGCCAGAAATCCCCCGGTACAGAGGATGACCACCGTGGCGCTTACCCGCATCAGGTTGAAGACATAGGTCTTGCCGGCGGGATCAAAACTGAAACAAAACTCCATCACCTTGCGGATTGATGCGCCCGCCTTGCCCCCCCGTGCCTCCAACAGGGCCAGGGTCACATCCTTGGCCAGAAAGGTCGTGCCGTACAGGTAACGGATAATGGTCCCGTCCCCGGCGACCACCAGGCTCGTCACCGGGTGGATGAAGTCCCGCCCCCGGCGCTGATAACGATACCCGGCGGCCGCGGTCAGGCGCTGGATGTTTGCGGCATCGCCGGTCAGAAAGCGCCACCCGTCCTCGGGAAAGGGAACATTCATCGAGGTCAGGTACATGCGCTTGTAGCGGGCAGCAAGCTGGGGGGTCTCGCTCTCGTCGAAGCTGAGGGAGATGACCCGGTACTCGGCAGCCGGCCGGTATTTTATGGCCGGCAGCACCCGCGCCAGGCCGCCCTGCAGATAATTGCAGACATTGGTGCAACTGTAGTAAACGGGGAGAATGATGGTCGGCCCGGTAACCAGGTCGCCCAGGCGGACCGGCTTCCCGGTTTCGTCGCGAAAGGTTGTATCAAGGGGGATCTTTGCGCCCAGGCGTTCATCGACCCCGACCGCCGGCCCCTCTTCCTGCGGAAAGGGGTCGGCGTGCTGGCCTTTTTGCGCGGTTTCCTCTTTGTGGGCGCCGGCCCGGCAGGGTAAGAGCATGAGCGCCGCAAGCAGCATCGCCGGTATGCACCGTATCACCCGAACCGTTGTGCCGTTCAACCATGCCATGGCGTTGTTCCCGTTGTTTCTGTCGATATGCCGTTACCACCCGCAGATTTGTGGAAGCGCAGGCCTCAGACCAGGTTGAAATTGTTTTCGTAGGCCATCAGGGTGTTGATCATCAGGGCAGCCACGGTCATGCGGCCGACGCCGCCCGGCACCGGGGTGATCCAGGAACATTTGGGGGCGACATTCGCGAAATCCACATCCCCAACGATCCTGCCGTCCTCCAGCCGGTTGATGCCCACATCGATCAGTACGACTCCCTCCTTGACCATGTCCTCGCTGACAAAGCCGGGGATGCCGACCGCCACGATCACGATATCGGCCCGGCGCGTCTCGTCCAGCAGAAGCGGCCGCGGCGTCTCGATGTGGGTCAGGGTGACTGTGGCGTTGCCGATGTCGAAATCATTGGACAACATGATGGAGATCGGCTTGCCGACGATGTTCGAGCGACCGATAACGACGCAGTGCTTGCCCTTGACCGGTATGTCGTAGAATTGCAGCAGCTTGCAAATCCCATAGGCGGTTGCCGGACGAAAGGCCTTCTGGCCGAGAGCCATGCGGCCGAAGTTGGTGGGATGAAACCCGTCGATATCCTTCTCCGGGGTGATGGCATTGATGACGTCCTGCTGGTTGATGTGGGGAGGCAGCGGCAGTTGGACGATCAGACCGTCGGTGCTTGGGTCGTTGTTGATGTCGTTGATCTTCCCCAGCAGCTCCGTCTCCGTGATCGTCTCTGGCAGGCGAATCAGGTTGCTTTCGAAACCGGCCCTTCCGCAGGAGGCAATCTTGGATTTGACGTACGATTCGCTGGGGGCGTGCTTGCCGACCAGGATGATGGTCATATGCGGTTTGCGCAGGCCGGAGCCCATGAAACCGGCAACCTTCCCGGAGATATCAGCCACCAGGCTCTCAGCGCACTTCTTGCCATCCAGCAGTTCCATGTTTATACGACCCCTTGCTTCCAAATATCGGTACATCCCGCCTCCCTCAGGGAGCCGATGCGCTTAGGAAGTAGTAACACATATTAGCGGGGGCCGCAACCGAGGGGTGCGCATTTATGCGCGGCCATGGCAGGGAGTTGCCCGCACCCCACCATCGGGCCACGAAAAAACGCGGCCGAAAGGGCGGCCTTATCATTTCATCACAGTCTTCAGTCCACTTTTCCATTGATGCGGAGGGTTCGGATGTGTATAAATTTACTTATGACCAGCTAGGAAACGAGATAATATGTTATACCCTGCCTATGTTCACTTTGGAGACGATAAACATGCTCTTGTTAATGAGGCCTAAAAAAGCTATGAACCTGAAATTTTCAGCATTATCTGCCGTGACCGCCAGAAGTATATGTGCCGCAATCTGCTTGCTCTCGCTCGGCGGATGTTTCGGCAATTATCAGCTTGTTACGTTCAAACCTTCAACATATATATCTGGGTGGCATCAATACGAAACGCCGCGCTCCCCCAACAATCCGATTGAAGAGGCCGTTGTCCAGGTTGCCAGGACCCAACACAATAGCGAAAAGGAAGGTTCCGACATTTTTTTCATCGTCAACGACTACTCCAAAGTGATACCGGTGCAGATTATTGATGTTGTCGCTAAAAGCACCAGCACACATCCGTTTCCGGAAAAAACCGTTACCAGGTACCGTATTATTGGCGAAAAGATTTCAGCCATGTCCGATACTGCAGACGAATTTTATGTAGACCCGGATTTTGAACGCGCTATATTGCGTGCCGTGGCAAAGACATGGGCATCCGAACGGGTAATTCTTTATACCTATGGAGACAAAACCGTGTCAATCATGAGTCAAGCGGTTAATAATTGTACGGCTGATGTAAAGGTATTTGGCATGACCCTGACGAATCAAGCTCCATTGGCTGAAAAAAGGGTCGCCTTCTGTTTCAAGGACTAATGTAGTGTCTCGTGATAACATCGAGGATGCCAGCAGCCTATTGCGGTAGTTGAAGGTTGCCGGAGTCAATAAATACTGCATAAGAGGCATAATCGTTCACTTAAACAAAGTTCGCCGTTCAACATCTTCGGCAATAAATGTGTCAAGGAAACGTGCGAGCCGCCTCAGTGATTGCCGATTCACTCACCTTGCACAGCTTCCCGATTTCCCTTATTCTTTGTAACCATACCACATGATTGTTACAACAATATGACGATGAGGCGGCCCTACTGGCCTGTTTTGTTTGACAGTGCCCTTGAAAAACTGCTAGGCTTGAAAACAGCCGTGGACGACAGCAACACGGTGCGGATTCGTGTCACGTGCGTCGCCACATAATGCTCCGGAGCAGTCCGGAGTTTTTTTTATTGTGATGGATGGTAAACTTTCAATCAACGGGAATACGGGAGAGCAGTATGGCAACCAGGAAACGAGCGGCAGGGGACTGCATCGAGGCGCGCTGCACGCGTTGTCGGGCACTTTTGAATCATACGATTGTCGCCATGGTGGGGGAAAAGGTCATCAGGGTCGAGTGCAACACCTGCCGCGGGATTCATAATTACCACGGGGAGAAGGCCGTCACGGGACCGGCAGCCGGCGTCGGACGCGCACCAGCCGCGGCCCCCCGTAAAGGGAGGAAAGATCCGGGAGCCGCCGAGCGGGAAGAATGGGAATCCCTCGGCCCCGCCATGGAGCCGGAAAAGGCGCTTCCTTACGACATGAACGGCAAGTACCGTGTGAATAACCTGGTGGCTCACCCTGTTTTCGGCCTTGGCATCGTAAAGCTTGTCATCCCCCCGAACAAGATGCAGGTACTGTTCCGGGACGGGATTAAACTGCTCCGCTGCGGGTAGTTCCATAGTGTACCGTGCGGTTAGTCGTGGGAAGTAATTCCCTTGCTATTTTGGCTGGTGCCAAGGCGCGGCGACGCAGGTGTAGCAAGGTCTACATCAAGGAGCCGCAACGACGGCAAAGGCCTTAAGAGCCGGAATTACGAGTACGAACTAACCGCACGGGACACTAAGGGCGCACAGCCCCTTTTTTTATCCCCTACATGGGCGAAAAACCCTCAATATCACCCGAATCAGGCCGGCGCAACACCGCAAAACCGGTCTTATACCAATTTCAAATCAAGGATGAAATCAAGGCGGCGAGGATTGAGACGACGAAGGCGTACCTGTAGCCGAAGACGAGCCAACAAAGATAGCGCCTTGATTTGGGATTGGTATTATCCCAACTCCAACGGTGGTTCATCGAGGACCGCCAGTTGTTCGCGCAGGTCGAGGATGTGTTCCCCCCAGTAACGGACGGTATTGAACCAGGGGAACGTGGCGGGAAAGACCGGATCCGCCCAGCGATTGGCGAGCCAGGCGCTGTAATGGAGCATGCGCAGGGTGCGCAGGGTTTCAACCAGGCGCAGCTCTGCGGGGTTGAAGTCGAAGAACTCACGGTAACCTTCGATCAACGCTTCCAATTGGGCGATCCGGCGCTGACGGTCGCCGGAGAGCATCATCCAGAGGTCCTGCACCGCCGGAGCCATGCGTGCGTCATCGAAATCCACGAAGTGGGGAGCATTGTCCCGCCACAGGATATTGCCGACATGGCAGTCTCCATGTGAACGGATGGAGCGGATCGGCCCGGCCGCGGCCAGAATCGTGTCCATGGCTTTCAGCAGTTGATCGGCCACAGCAGTGTAGCTTGCCCGGTATTCTTCCGGGATAAAGCGTTCGCGGATCAATTCGACGCTGGCATAGCCGAAGCTTCGGGTGTCGAGGATCGGCCGGCAGACAAACGGCTGCACGGCGCCTATGCGATGAATGCGACCGAGCATACGGCCGAGGATCAGCAGGTTGTCAAGGTTGTCGAACTCCGGGGCATGCCCCCCTTGGCGCGGATAGAGGGCGAAACGGAAACCCTCATATTGGAAAAGACTCTCACCGGCAGCATTGGTCCAGGGCGCTACCACCGGCAGTTCATGTTCGGTCAGCTCGAAACAGAAGCGATGCTCTTCGAGGATCTGTTCGTCGCTCCATCGGCCGGGGCGGTAAAACTTGGCGATCAGCGGTTGTCCGTCCTCGATGCCGACCTGGTAAACGCGGTTTTCGTAACTATTCAGCGCAAAGGTACGGCAATCGCAGCAAAATCCCTGGCTTTCAACGGCATCCATGATGAGGCCGGGGATAAGGTTTTGAAAAGGGTGCGGGCTGTTGGACATCGGGTCGCGGTTCTCCATGGCGTTTCGGATGGCAGGAAAAGAATCGAACCACCATACCATTAAATGGGGCTGCAACCAAGCAGAAGCACGGGACAGCCGGCGTACTAGTGTCCCGTTCAGTTAGTCGTGGGAAGTAATTCCTTTGCTATTTTGGCTGGTGCCAAGGCGCGGCGACGTAGGTGTAGCAGGGCCTACATCAAGGAGCCGTTACGACGGCAGCGGTCAAAAGAGCCGGAATTACGAGAACGAACTGACTGAACGGGACACTATTGGGATACGGGAGAAGGGAGGGACATTGGCGACAGGGTATTGTCGGAAACTTCCGGCGCCAATACGGCTTCTCCGGAAGGAGGAGTAGGTGGTTTGCCCAAGGTCTGGCGGGTGACGCGCACATAGGGGACGAATTTGACGACTTTTTCCTTTCCCTTGCCCCGCTGTGCGGATTCGACCAGGTCGTTTATCTGGCCCAGCATGACCGATTTCATTTCACTGTCCACCGGTTGGGGCTCTTTATGATGCTCCAGTTGCTTTAAGTGGCTGAACACCTTCCTGGCATACGCCTCGCTTTTTTCCGGCGTTTGGCTGTTGTAGCAACCGATGGCCTTCCAGTTGTAACCGTATTTGTTTATGCAGGTAGCCAGTATCCATGCGCCGGTTTTCGTATTGTAGCAGGCATCTCCGAGATGCTTCCACCTCTGTTCGCCAAGTACCGGTTTCCAGATGGTATTGATCTGCATCAATCCGATGTCAAAGGTTCCATTGCTGTTTTTGTTGATCGTTTCAGGAACAAAGTTCGACTCGACCCTGGCGATCGACCTCAGGATCAATGGATTGATCCCATACATCTCTCCCGCTTCCTCGAAACAGAACGGGTAGGCATCCCTCCCGGCAACACCGACAGCAATAAGGACCAGAAGACACACTATCTTCAGATTTTTCCCCGTCATAGCACCATCTCCGAAAGTCCGGGCAAGGCGATGTGCCGCCCGGCGCATCATGCCTGTGAAGAGAGGAAGGAGAAGCTGCGGGACTCTTCCAGCACCCTTACAAGCTCTGTTAACTGCTGCTCGCCCATGCCGAGCAGGGTCACCTCGGGGAGTTCCATGAGCGCATGGTCCGGCCCGGTGACGAAGCTTAAGCCACAGGTACGGGTAACGACGTTCACAAGCCGGACCATAACAAGGACTATGTCATCGGGATCGAAATGTACGCTGGAATGCTTATCCACGGCAATGCGATAGACGGACGGCATGTTCCAATGCTCCATCAGGCGATTCCCCTGCTCCACATGCAACTCCTCGAATATCTCCAGCATGAGTTCCCGTTCCAACGCAGCCTGGGCAACCCCGGCGTTGGTTATCCGTTCCAGGGCCTTGATCAGATACAACTTACCCACATCGTGGAGCAACCCTGCCAGATAGCACTGTTCTGCCAGAGCACGGTATCCGGTGTTCATGGCCACCCAGCGGCAGCCGATGGCGCAGCCATGGGAATGGAACCATAACTCTTTCATGACGGCATCGACAGTGCTGTTTTTCGAGGCATGCAGCGCAGCCTGGGAGGCCGCCATGGCCAGGTTGGAGACGTGGTGCGCCCCCATCCGGATAAGCGCATCCTTGATCGTTTCCACCTTGACCCGCCCAATGTAACTGGACGAATTCGCCATATTCAGGATCTGCCCGGCAAGGGCCTGATCGTCGTTGGCGGTGCTCGCCAATTCATCGATGGTGAAATTGTAATCGGAAAGCAGGTGGATCAGCTTAAGGGCTATGGGATGGAAGACCGGCAGATCGATAGGCTGTATCGACAGAAGTCGCCGGATCGTCAGCGAGATGGTCATATATCAATCCTTGAAAAAAGGCGGCACAGGGCCGACCTTGCCGTATCATGCGTTTTTTGCAGCCTCAACCTCACTCCAAATGCATATTTAAACAAGAATATCGTCTATGCCCGAAAAAAGCAAGAAAGGTGAACGATCAACCCCGATCACCTGCCGTTACGAAAATTTTGTTAAACAGCCCCCTGTTGCTCATCTTTAGTTGCCTCCTTCGCAAATTCTGATAGTATAAAATTTTACTCAAATTTATAGGCATCGAAAGGGAAAACCATGCGCAGACTACTCCTGGCCGTACTTATCACCCTGGTTGCCATCCCGGCATTTGCTGCGGAGGCGCCACAAACCGAAGACCAAAAGACCATGTATGCCATTGGCCTTATCATGGCCCGCCAACTTTCCGTCTTCAGCCTCACCCCGGCAGAATTCGACATGGTGAAGCAGGGGTTGACGGACGGCATTGCAGGGACAAAGCCCCTCGTGGATGTGGGGGTCTATCAAAAGAAAGTCCAGGAACTGGCCACCGCCCGCCGTAACGCCCAAGGAGAAAAACTAGCCGGCGCGACGAAGGAATTCATCGCCAAGGCTGCCAAGGAGAAAGGGGCGATCACGACCAAATCGGGCATGATCTACCTGTCACAGAAAGAGGGTACTGGAACTGCTCCGGCTGCCAGCGACAAGGTTAAGGTGAACTACCGCGGCACGCTGGTCGATGGTACGGAGTTCGACAGTTCCTACAAGCGCGGCGAGCCGGTCGAGTTTGCTTTGAACAATGTGATTCCCTGCTGGACCGAGGGGGTGCAGATGATGAAACCGGGTGGCAAGGCCAGACTGGTCTGTCCGGCTGCAACCGCCTACGGCGAACGGGGCGCCGGCCCCATTCCCGCCAACGCCACGCTGGTATTCGATATTGAGCTGCTCGGCGTGACGAAGTAGGCCGCAGAGCCGCAGATCTCCAAAATGTTCTTGATGACGATCATGATGGCTCCTGTCCATCATGATCGTCATCCACAAAATCCTCAAAGTTGATCACATCCCTGACCTTGGCCAGAAGCCTCTTCGGCCATTTGCCGATCGGGATTCTGGTCAGTATCTTGGCCTCCTCGAACGTCAGATCAACATCATTAGGCAGCTTGTCGGCAAGCTCCGCCGCCCAGCGCGTCTCTTCCGGCGTCAATGCCCCCAGCAGCAGAGCTTTATCGGTCTTTGTCATAGGGTCCTCTCGTGTCCCGTGCAGTTAATCGTGGGAAGTAATTCCCTAGCAATTTTGGCTGGTGCCAAGGCACGGCGACGCAGGTGTAGCAGGGTCTAGCCGCAAGCCTACAAGGAAATTTCCAGGGGCACAACCCCTAATTCCCGACTCTTCTTCGGGAAATGCGCCCCTCCGGCAAGCCACTTGATTTTCCCGTCACTGTGATACACTTCTATTCAACCCAGATTTTCCATTAGGGCACGAGATGCTGCCGAGGCATATTCCGAGTAGCTTGTCGTCCGGTTGACGAGGCAATAGCAGGGCTATTGGTGAGGAAACCGGGCGGCAAGATACCGGAATATGTCCGGCAGGGCTCGTGCAGGAGCTTTGCTCCGCCTAATGGAATATCTGGGTTAAACCTCTCCGGACAGCATCTCTATATTCTCACCCCAGCAAAAGGAGGCAGCCATGGACTTGCAACTTAACGGTAAAAAAGCCCTCATCTCCGGCTCAACCAAGGGGATCGGCTTGGCGATAGCAATCGCCCTGGCACGTGAGGGTGCACACGTCATCATCAACGGGCGCAGTGACAGCTCCCTGGCGGCCGCGCTGGAACAGATCAGGAACGCCCAGCCGAATGCGTCGGTAGAGAGCTTTAATGGCGACCTTTCCCTGGCCGGTGACGTTGACAGATTACGCAAGCACGTACCGTCCCTTGATATCCTGGTGAACAACCTGGGCATCTACGAGCCGATGCCGTTCGAGGAGATCCCCGACGAGGAGTGGCGGCGCTTTTTCGAGGTCAACGTGTTAAGCGGCGTCCGCCTGGCACGGGTGTATCTTCCGGGCATGAAGGAGCAAAATTGGGGACGGATTATCTTCATCAGCAGCGAGAGCGGCATTCAGATCCCGGCAGAGATGATTCATTACGGAATGACCAAAACAGCACAACTGGCGGTCTCGCGCGGCATTGCAGAAACATGTGCCGGTACGCGGGTAACGGTCAATGCGATCCTGCCGGGCCCAACCCACACAGAGGGCGTGGATGGGTTCGTAGCAAAACTCAGCGGAGGAAAATCCTTTGCCGATTTCGAAAAGGAATTTTTCCAAACGGTACGTCCGGCATCGCTGCTCAAGCGCTTTGCCACGCCGGAAGAGGTTGCCAACCTCGCCGTCTACGTGTGCAGCCCCCTATCATCAGCCACCAATGGCGCTGCGCTGCGAGTTGACGGCGGCGTCGTGCGGGCGTGTTTCTAGACATTCAGCTGATCGCGTCAGGTTTTAAAAAGGCCGCTACCCCGTCTTCATTGGGTAGCGGCCTTTCGTACATGCAGAGACGGTTGACATCTGCGGAAACCATTTGACAAATGTGCCGATTGTATGGCACCGCATTACGTCAACGAATCAAAAACATCGAGGAGAACCAGACATGAACAGCTGTCCTTGCGGAAGCGGCGCTGCCTATTCCGATTGTTGCGAACCGGTCATCACCGGGGAACGGCCTGCCGAAACGGCGGAACAACTCATGAGAGCGCGCTATTCGGCCTATGCCGGCGTGCAGATGGATTTCATCTTCGAGACCACCCACCCCGACCATCGCCAGGGCTATGACCATGCCGGAACAAAGGAGTGGGCGAAAAACTCGGAGTGGCTGGGCCTCGAAATCATTGCCACCGACAAGGGCGGCCGGGAGGACAGTGTAGGTGAGGTGGAATTCGTCGCCCGCTTCAATGACAAGGGCGTTGCCCGTGAACATCACGAGTGCGGCCAGTTCAAACGCAAGAGCGGGAAGTGGTACTTTACCGAGGGGACCATGGTGAAGCCGAAACCGCTCACCGTCATCAAGATCGGCCGCAATGACCCCTGCACCTGCGGCAGCGGCCTCAAATACAAGAAATGCTGCGGGAATTGACGCCACCCATGGCGGTACTGAGTACTGACGAAGGCTCATCAGGAATGGCCAAGACCGTCGAAACCTGCGGCTGCGGCACGAAGAGATCGGAAGAAACATGCCCGCTGTGCAGGGGAGCCGCACCCCAGCGATACTGGTGCGAGACCTGCGAGCGGGTCGTTGCCGGCAAGCGATGCCCCCTTTGCGGGCTAAAGGCGCGCAAGATACGGCCGGATACCCAAGAGTGATCGGTCCAACAACTCGATCCGTTTACTGAACCGTCACCGCAAAGTGTGACATTCCCGGAGGAAAACATCTGTGACAAAAACAACAGCCAAGAAGGTATGCATGGCCCTCTGCCCGCCGGTCGACCTGGGCGGAGAGGCCGGTTGGACCCCTTTCGACGCCCCTTCCCTGGTCGGGGAATCGTTGCGCTTCGTTTCCGGCGAACCGGACGGCAACCGCTTCCGGGTGCGCTATTACCGCGACAATGAACAGCAATTGAAAGCGCGCATCTGGTTCGGCCCCGAGACCGAAGGCCCGCCGGGCAAGGCCCACGGCGGCTCCATGGCCGCGGTGCTCGACGAGGTTCTGGGTCTGGCCGCCTGGGCGGCAGGACATTCGGTCGTGGTCGGCAACCTGAACGTCAGCTTCCGCAACCTGCTGCCGCTGCAACAGGTCGTCACGGTCGAGAGCAGGATCATCTCCACCGAGGGGCGTAAGGTGAAGGTGCATGGCCGCATCTGCCGCGAAGAAACAGTCTACGCCGAAGGGGAGTGCCTCTGCATCACCATTGCGGGTATATGACCCTGCACCGCCGGGACTGCCTCATCTTCGCCGCCAATCCCTCACATAGGCCGCAGGGTGGTCACGATCCTGACCCCTGCCGTCAGGGTGCGGTGCACCGGGCATCGCCCGGCGACCTCCAGCAAACGCTGCTTTTGCGCCTCGTCCAACGCCCCGCGCAGTTCCAACTCCCGCTCGAAGGTATCCATGCGGCGGTCATTCTCATCACAGTCGCGGCAGTCTTCGGCGTGTACCTTGTGATGGGAGAGGCGCACCACCGCTTCTTCCAACTGCCAACCCTTGCTCCGGGCATACACCTGGAGCGTCATGCCGGTACAGGCGCCGAGGGCGGCCAGCAGGTACTCGTACGGGGATGGCCCTTCGTTGCCGCCGCCGTCCTCCACCGGCTCGTCGGCCACCAGCGGGAAGCCGTTGGCGAACAGATCGGTGCGGAAACCCTCCTCCCCGGTGCGTGCCGTCACCCGGTTATCGATCACCTCCGGCGGGATGCGTGAGGGTGTCGGTATTTCGGGCAACGCCAGGTAGCGAGCGGCCCAAGCGGCGATGATCCCGCCGGCGTAGCGGGAGTCCCGACTATCGGACAGGAGATGGTCGGCCGAGTCGAGGGAGATAAAGCTCTTGGGATGGGGGGCGGTCCGGTAGATTTCGGCGGCGTTGTCGATCCCCACCACCTGGTCGCCTGGGGAGTGCATCACCAGCAGCGCCGCCTTGAGCCGGCGCAGCGTTTCTTCCGGCTGTTGAGCCTCCAGGTCGTCCAGCAGGCTCTTGCGGATGGTGAACTCCCGGCCGGCGATGCTGACGGTGGCCTGACCGGTCTGCTCGACCCGGTCCGCCGACTCTCCCAGCAGGTCCCGTACATGGGCGGGGCTGAACGGGGCGGCGATGGTGGCAATGGCCGTTGCCGAGGGGATCTGCGCTGCCGCCGCCAGCACGGCCGTACCCCCCAGCGAATGGCCGATGAGCAGCCGTGGGGCCTCGTACTCCCGCTCCAGGAAACGGGCTGCAGACACCAGGTCGCTCACCTCGGATGAGAAGGTCGTCGCGGCGAACTCTCCCTCGCTCTCCCCCAGGCCCGTGAAGTCGAAACGCAACACGGCGATGCGCCGGCTGCTCAGGGCGCGGGCAATGTACACCGCTGCAGTGAGGTCCTTGGAGCAGGTGAAACAGTGGGCAAATAGGGCGTAGGCCAGCGGCTGCTCATCCTCGGGGAGTTCCAGCCGGGCGGCAAGCTGTTCCCCCCGGTTATTAGGGAAGAAAATCCTCTTGGTATTCATCGATGCCACCTCCCTGAATCCGTGACGCCGTAATGGCGTACTGTCCGGAAGAGCCGGAGCCCGCACGCCACCTTCTCGTGACAACTCACCTACTTGGCTGGTACTCCGCCTGACGGTCGCAGACTCTTCAAACGCAAAGGCAGAGGCCTTCCGGACCAGCGAAGGCATGGAGGCGTCACGGATTCAGAACCTCGTCTTTTTCTTGCTCGTCACGGCTTATCAACGCTCGCAGCAAGTTCCCCGGCCAACCGGCACAGGGCGGCGGACTCCTCCAGACCGTCCAGGAAACGCTGAGGTATCCGCGAAAGGCCGACCTGGGCGCCCACCAGGGCGCCGGTCAGGATGGCGCGCGCCTGATTCTGCCCTCCCCCGTTGACGGCATGCAGCAGGGCGGATTCGAAATCATCGTGGAAACGGGCCGCCAGATAATAGGCCGCCGGTAACTGGTGGTAGATCGCACAGGGCATGCCGTAAACGATCGAGACCTTCCAGGCCGGTTCGATGCGAATATCCGGGTCAGCAACGGCACC
Organism: Oryzomonas sp.; assembly: GCA_050013355.1. Classification (GTDB taxonomy): domain Bacteria; phylum Desulfobacterota; class Desulfuromonadia; order Geobacterales; family Pseudopelobacteraceae; genus Oryzomonas. The sequence goes on along the minus strand of JBEKFJ010000020.1, from coordinate 4,759 downwards.
GGCCATATAGGACGGCGTCAGCAGGGCATCGGGGGAGGCAAACTTCCCGGCCCGGGGCGGGTCCGGATCACCAGGACAGGGAGGCTGCAGATTGTCGCCGGTAACGGCGTGGAAAGGGAGCGCCCCCTTATGCACCAGCTTCATCAACCGGTCCGACAGCCGGGCGTCCAGGGCGTGTCCCTGCACCAGCAGACCCAACACCGCACCGTAGGCAACGGTCATGGAAACCACCGTATCGTCGTCCTGTGTCAAGAGGGTATTGCCGGTGATGGCGCCGGCAAGCCGGGCGGGGTCCGTGGCATAGCGCACCGCCAGGGCCAGGGTGCGCTCGATAGCCTCCGTTGTGTCGGCATGACCGCCGGTCTGCCCCCAGGGCAGTTTCTGCTCCACCCGCCGCCGCCACAATTCCCGGATCGATTGGCTGGTATAGCCGCCCGGCCCGCTGATGGGGGTGCCATCCAGGAGCGGCAGCAGTTCCTCATCCATGCGGCGGCAGAAGTCGGCCTCGTCGTACCCCCCCTGCTCGACCAGCGACGTAACAAGCAGCCTGAGGATGAAGCCGGCCTGGGAAAGCTGCCCGGCCTTAAGCCCGGCGTGGTAGCGGCCGGGCCGGGGATCGGTATAGCCGCTGATCCACTCGCCGTAGTCGCGGCGCAGTTCGGCAAGGTCGTAGTACCAGTGCGGCCCGAGCCCCAGGGCATCACCGACAAAAGCACCCATGACGGCGCCGGCCGCCCGGTCCTGTATGGTTGTGTCAGACATGGACACCTCCTGAGCCCTTGAAGCACAGAATACAGTTTATTTCATTATACCGTGTTATTTACCGGGATGTTGGGGCAAAAAATAGAAAAGGCGACCGATTGGCCGCCTTCTGCTGTGGATGTCCATCCCCGGAATCCGCTCCGGAGAAGGCATCTTTCCCCCGCCTTCAGGGGTGTGCTGTTAATGTTAATGGTGGAAAGCGTTTCGCACCATCGCTGCTGAGTTTCCTTGAGCCCCAACACAGCCTGTTGTCTGGCCCCTTGGTTCTCCTCAGGTTGCCTTGGCGATTACAGCTTTCTTTTTGGCGGCCCTGGGACTCCTGGCTCGGGCGGTCTTCGCCTCCACAAGCACTTCAGGAGGGGGTAAAAAGGAGTTTGGAGCGGCCGGTTGCAGGGTGGTGAAGTGAGATACGGCGATTTTCCTGTTTTTGCCGTCGCTGAACTGGATCATCGCGGAGTTGGCCGTAATTTCCATAACCTTGCCCGCGCCCCATTCAAGCGCGCCCGTGTGGCTTACAATGTTGCCGACTTTGATTACCATGTGTCATACCGCTTTCTTTTAGAAATGAGTAGATATCACAATCTCTGACCTGCCTCCATGACTTTATAGCCCATTCAAATCCAATGATATTTTTATATATTATTCTATAAACTATATATTTGCAAGGATTATTTACGATGGTTAGTAGTTTTTGCACTCATTTCATTCAGTATAAATCCAATTTATATCCGCGTTTATTATTATTCATTCACAATACATGCAAGCTGCTTGAATAATTGTGTTTATTATTAAAAGAACGCTATTCACCCACTTAATGCTATTTTACTTCACACGCATACTTGTTTTTAGCTTGACTTGCTTCACACAAAGCTGGTATGTTTAAAAAACGTCCGGAATATTTCCAGTCGAAATCAAAAAGCATCATCAGGAGAAAGTAAGAAAATGGTAAACGGAACTGTAAAATGGTTTAATGACAGCAAGGGGTTTGGTTTTATTGAGCAGGAAAATGGGGAAGACGTTTTTTGCCACTTTTCCGCAATCGAAGGCAACGGCTTCAAATCCCTTGCTGAAGGCGATAGCGTAACGTTTGAGATCACCAAGGGTCCGAAAGGGCTTCAGGCCGCGAACGTAAACAGAGCCTGATCGACGCCTTAATTGGCCGCAAAAGCCCCGGGGGTCACTCGGGGCTTTTTTTATTAATAATCATCTATTTTAGGGAGCGACACGATGGCCAAGCCTAATTTTTCGTTTCAAAAGAAACAGAAGGAACTCGAACGGAAGAAAAAGAACGAGGAAAAACTGCAGCGCAAGCAGTCCAAGAACAGCGCCCCATCCGTCGAAACTGACGAAACCGGCGAAGAAGCCCCTGCCGAGGAAGAAACCGCGTAAAACCGGGGGTTTCGGGATGCAGGTCGATGCGACCGCTTAGCGACCGAGCCGTTGTTGAAGGAATTCAACTCAGACCCGCACCTTTTCCGATTCGGTCGGTCACAATGGACAGACTGCCGATATGAGTAGCTCCCGCTGATCATGCAAAATCTCTTTCAAACAACGGCAGTGAAGCGGGACCCAGGCTGCCGTTGCATGGTCACGGTTCAACCATGGTCAGCAGGTTCACGGATTTGTCCAGGATCATACCCTCTATGGCGCTGAAGCAGTTCTGGTAATGATCCGTCTCCTTGTGCTTTCCAAGACAGGCCTCATTCTCCCAGTTCTCGTAGAAGAGGAACACCGCCGGGTCGTCATTATCCTGATGCAGCCGGTACTCGATGCACCCCTCCTCGCCCTTGGTCGGTGCAATCAGCTTGAGGAGTTCACTCTTGACGACCTCAGCAGACTCTTTCCTTGTCAGGAGCTTGGCAACCACTGTTAATCTCGACATATCTTTCCTCTCTTATCCCATATTTCATGCAAGTATGAAAACATCCCGGCGCGCCTCACAACATTTATCGAATTAAATGTCCTGCTTTCAGCCCATCCCCAGGCCCAGTGCGGCATAGATGCGGGCGGCTTCCGCCACCTCGCCGAAGGGGACCTGTTCATCGGGCGTATGAGCGCTCTCCAGGGAACCGGGACCCAGGATGATGGGGCTGGTTCCGGCCGCATGGAACAGGTTGCCGTCGGAGTGTGAGCGGAATGCGCTCAAGCCCGGCATGCGCCCCAGCCGGGTATAAATGTCCCTGACCAGCCCGGCAGGCCGGCTGTCGCTTCCCAGGTCATAGCCGGGCGAGGCGAAGTCGAAACTCAACTCCATGTCCAGGTCCGGGATGAACCGGCCCGCATCGGCCGCAATGCGGCGAATCGACTCCTGAAGGGCCGTGGGGTCCATGTCGGGCGACAGGTGCAGGTCGATCCACGCCTCACAGCGGTCAGGGACGACAAAGCCGGCCCGGGACGATCTCAACTCGCGGATCGAGTAGACAATCTCCCCCCGCTCCCGGTCGAAGATGGGGGCCTTGCCCAGGTGCAGTAGCAGGCGCAGCATGGACTCCACCGCGTTGTGCCCAAGTTCGGGCAGCGAAGAATGGCTGCGCAGGCCGCGGGTGACAAACCCCGCCTCCAGGTAGCCGTAATGGGCAAAGCAGGCAGCCAGCCCGGTCGGCTCGCCGATCACCACCCAGGTTGGGCGGCACTGTTCCAGGAAGGTGGCGCTGCCGTCGCCGTTCTCTTCCTCCCCCACCACCAGCAAGAGGCCCACAGACGGCCGTTCCTCCGGTGCCAGGGCGTCGGCCAGGGCCAGCCACGCCTCCACCATGGCGGCGCACCCCCCTTTCATGTCGGCGCTCCCCAGGCCACGGATGATGTCCCCCTCTTCCCGCGCCCCGAATTCCTCCAGGTCCCAGGCAGGGACCGTATCCACGTGGCCGACCAGGTAGAGCCCCGGTTCGTTGCCCCCCATGGTGACCCGCAGGTTGTAGCGCTCATGCTCCACCTCCTGGCGCTCCACCCGGAATCCGGCACGAGAGAGGACCTCCTCCAGATAGAGCTGGATGTCCTCCTCCTTGCCGGAGGGTGAGTAGATATCCAGCATATCGAGCAGCGTCCTGCGCAGCCGCGCAGGGTCAATGGCCCGCCAGACCTCGTCCAGACGTGGGATCATGGTTTCTTCACCCTCTTCTTCCTGGTCTTGCGCGTCAGGTTGAGGGCCATATAGACGTGCTCCTGAAAATCGTCGAAGCCCTGTTTCCTGAAGAAATTGATGGCCGCCAGGTTATCGGCCGAGGTGTCGATGATGATCATCCTCACCCCCTGCTCCACCATGCGGCGCCTGATCTCGTTGAACAGCCTGCTCCCCACGCGCCCCTTCTGGATGTCCCGCCGAACCCCCCAATCTCGGCCACCAGGCAGAGTTCGGTGTCCGAGTTGAAGAGGGTGGTGATCTCGAATTCGTCCCAGGTCCGGTAGAGGCTCTGGGAGTATTCGACGGTGAACACCTCCTCGCCGATATGGAAGACCTCGGGAAAATCGTCGATCTCCATCTCGCGGATACGGGGAGTCTCCTCGCTGGACAATGGCGTTTCCGTCATGCGATCACCTCGTGAAAACTAATTAGTTTCCATTCGGAAACGAGCAATTTTTCGTCATGGCCAGAAAATCAAGGGATTGCGCGGAGGCGTACATCGGTACGCCGCACAAGCAAGCCCGAAGATTGACGCCGCCATGGCGGAAAAGGGCCGTTTCCGGATGGAAACTAAGCTAGAGCCTGAACCGGCGCACCAAATCCTGCAATTCCACGGCGAGCACGGAAAGCCGGGAGGAAGCAGCCGATATTTCCTGGGAGCTTCGGTCGCTGATCTGCACCGTGTCCGAAATGGCATGGATATTGTCGGTGATCTCGCGCGTGGTGGCGGTTTGCTCTTCGGCAGCAGTGGCAATCTGATTGATCTGCATGGTCACGTCGTTGACCTGGTTCAGGATCGTCTCCAGGGCGTGGCCGGAACGAGCCGCACCGGCCATCCCCTCTTCCACCTCGCCGACCCCTTCCTCCCTCGCCTTG
>JBEKFJ010000019.1:0-21145 GCA_050013355.1 Oryzomonas sp. | reverse complement strand
CGTTACCGCGACGGCTATAGCATTTCCCTTGAGCCGTTATCTGGCGTGGATCATGGATGGCAAATACCGGCAACTTCCGGGGCTGAACTGGTTTGAAAAGAGCCTGGACAGCGGGCCGCAGAACTGGAAGCAGTATACCGGTTCCCTGCTCATCTTCAATACGGCGCTGTTCGTCTTCGGCTACGTGGTCCTGGCGGTCCAGCCGTGGATGCCGTTAAACCCGGACGCCAAGGGGATGCTGGCGCCGAGCACCATCTTCAACAGCGTGGTGTCGTTCATGACGAACACCAATCTCCAGCATTATGCCGGGGACGTTCATCTGTCGAACTTCAGCCAGATATTCTTCTGCATCGCCAACATGTTTCTCTCCGCGTCCATCGGTTTCTGCTGCTTGGTGGCGATGATCCGCGCGTTTCGCGGCGAGGCATCTCTCGGCAATTTCTTCGTGGATATGTGGCGGGTAGTGGTCTACATGTTCATTCCGGCTGCCCTGATCATCGGCATCATCTTCATGTCGCAGGGGAGCCCGATGACCTTACAAAGCTCGTACCAGGTCTCTACCCTCGAACCGGCAGCCATGGGGACCACGGACAAGGGCGAGGTGAAGAAGCAGACCATCGTGGTCGGACCGGTGGCGGCCCTTGAGTCCATCAAGATGCTCGGCACCAACGGCGGCGGTTTTTTCGGCATGAACTCCGCGCACCCCTTTGAGAATCCCACCGGGGTATCCAACTTTTTCAACACCCTGGCCATGATGATCTTCCCGTTTGCGCTGGTGTTCATGTACGGCCGGATGCTCAAACGAATACGGCACAGCATCGTCATATTTTCGGTCATGCTGCTGCTGATGGCCGGCACCATCGTCTGGTCGATCTCTTTTGACACCCTGAAACCGAACCCTGGGCTAACCGCCCATCCAATTGCTCAGTCCTTTCAAATCCCCAATGCAAAAGCGCCGGGGGGAAAACAGGACGTGACCATGCCGGCGGTCGCAGGCCTGCCCGTGGACCAGCACCTGGGCAACCTTGAAGGCAAGGAGATGCGCTTCGGGACCTCGGCCGGCGCCACCTTCGCGGCGATGACGACCGACGTGACCTGCGGCGCGGTCAACGCGGAAATGGACAGCCTCAACCCCTTAGCGGCCCTCTCCCCCATGGTGGGGATGTGGCTGAACTGCATCTTCGGCGGCAAGGGCGTGGGTATGATCAATATGCTGCTGTACGTCATTATCGGGATCTTCATCGCCGGCCAGATGGTGGGACGGACCCCCGAGTACCTGGGCAGAAAGATCGGCGCCCGCGAGGTCAAGCTCGCGGTCCTGGCCCTCCTGGTCCATCCGATGATGATCCTCATGCCCACCGGACTCTTCGCGGCTCTGGACTGGGGCATCAAGGCCGTGAGCAATCCTGGTGCCCATGGTTTTTCACAGATGCTCTACCAGTTTTCATCGGCATCCGCCAATAACGGCTCCGCCTTCGACGGCCTGGGTGTTACCTTTGGTTTTGCCAACAATGCAACCCCATCGCCGACCGCCATCCCCTGGGATATCGCGACAGGGCTGGTCATCGTTTTCAGCCGTTTTCTGCCGATTATCGCGCCGATCGCCATGGCAGCGTTTCTTGGGGCTAAAACGGCGAGCCCGGTCGGACTGGGGACATTGCACGACGACACCCCCACCTTCGGCATCCTCGTGCTCGGCACGATCCTCATCATCGGGGCGCTCCTCTTCCTGCCGGTTGCCGTGCTCGGACCGATTGCGGAGCATTTCGGGCCTATGCCGTTCGGCGGGTGACCCGGAGCGTGTGATTAGCTCCTGGGAAACCCACTGAAGCCGAGACAGGAAAACTTAAAATGAATATAAGTACTCAAAGGAGTGCAACATGAATAAGGAATCAAAATCCATAAACGCTAAGACGGAGGCCAGTCCGACTCCGGGCCAGCCGCATTCGTCGCACCGCGTAAAGCGGAGAGGACTGCTGGATGCGGAAACAGCGCTGCCGGCGCTGAAGCAGGCATTCATCATGCTGCGACCGGACCTTCAATGGAACAATCCCGTGATGTTCGTCGTAGAGGTCGGCGCCTTTTTAACGCTCTTCTCTATCGTGCAGATGGCACTTGGGAAGTCCACCAGTCAGGTACCGTTAACCTATTTCATCGCCCTCGACATCTGGCTGTTTCTCACGGTGTTGTTTGCAAATTTTGCCACCTCTCTCGCCGAGGCGCGGGGCAAGGCCCAGGCAGATTCACTCAGGCGGGCCCGCCAAAAAACAATGGCCTATCGCAGGAACAAGGCGGGAGCCATTGAGGAGGTCTCATCGGCAGACCTGAAGCCGGGCGACATCGTCGTGGTGGAGGCGGGCCAGATGATCCCCGGCGACGGAGAGATCATCGAAGGGGTTGCCGCCGTCAACGAGGCGGCGATTACCGGCGAATCGGCCCCGGTCATCCGCGAAGCGGGCGGCGACCGTTCCGGGGTAACCGGGGGGACCACTGTCATCTCCGACCGGATCGTGGTGAAGATCACCAGCGGCCCGGGCGATTCCTTCCTCGACCGGATGATCGCCTTGGTGGAGGGTGCCATCCGGCAGCGCACCCCGAACGAGATCGCCCTCACCCTGGTGCTCTCGGCCTTTACCCTGGTATTCCTGATCGTGGTGGTGCCGCTCTGGCCCATGGCCTGGAACGCCGAACAGTACATGATGGGGTATCTGGGCGTCTCGGAACCATTGAAGAGTCTCGGCACGGATATCCCGACCCTCATCGCGCTTATCGTCTGCCTGATCCCCACCACCATCGGCGCCCTGCTGGCTGCCATCGGCATCGCCGGCATGGACCGCGCCATGCAGGCCAACATCATCGCCAAGAGCGGCAAGGCGGTGGAGTTGTGCGGCGACATCGATGTCATCCTCCTGGACAAGACAGGCACCATCACCGTTGGTAACCGGTTTGCGACAAAGTTTATCCCCGTCGGAAAATACAATGCCGCCGACGTGGGGCGGTTGGCCGCCATGGCGTCCATCGCCGATGAGACCCCCGAAGGAAAGAGCATTGTTGCCTTGTACGAAAAGGAGAGCAAGACCAGGGTCACCGTGCCGCTGGAAACGCAGCCCGTGCCGTTTACCGCGCAGACACGCATGAGCGGTGTCGATATGCCCGATGGGCATCAGATCCGCAAGGGCGCATCGGATGCCGTCATCAAATTTGTCGAGGCCATCAAAGGCAGTGTGCCGGATGACCTCGGTAAGGTGGTCGATGGCATCGCCTCCCAGGGAGCGACCCCGCTGGTCGTCTCTGACGGCGCCCAGATCGTGGGGGTGATTGCCCTTGAGGACATTCTGAAGCCCAACATGATCGAGCGCTTCGACCGGCTGCGGAAGATGGGGCTGAAGACCGTAATGATCACCGGGGACAACCCCCTTACGGCGGCGACCATTGCCGCGCGTGCCGGGGTCGATGACTTCATCGCCCAGGCAACGCCGGAAAACAAGCTCGCGTACATCCGCAAAATGCAAGCGGAAGGTCACCTGGTGGCCATGACCGGCGACGGCACCAACGATGCCCCGGCCCTGGCCCAGGACGACGTGGCCCTGGCCATGAACGCCGGAACCCAGGCGGCCAAGGAAGCGGCCAACCTGATTGACCTGGACAGCGACCCGACCAAACTGATCGAGACCGTGGAGATCGGCAAGCAGCTCCTGATGACGCGGGGATCGCTGACGACGTTCTCCATCGCCAACGACGTGGCAAAATACTTCGCCATCATCCCGGCGCTCTTCGCAGGGACGCTGCCCTGGCTGAAGCCGATCGACATCATGCACCTCCATTCGCCGACCTCGGCCATCCTGTCAGCGGTCATCTTCAACGCGCTCATCATCCCGGTGCTCATACCGATCGCGCTCAAGGGGGTCGCTTACAAGCCGCTCGGCGCCGATGCCCTGCTGCGGCAGAACCTACTGATCTGGGGGTTGGGAGGGGTGATTGTACCGTTCATCGGCATCAAGCTGATCGACATGGTCATGGCAGGACTGCACTTGGTTAATTGAGCTTTCAAGGCATAGCCCTGATAAACAGGATACGTACGTTAGAAGTCATTTTCTGACAGAAAATAACTTCTAGCGTACTAAAGGAGACAAGACATGTTTCGACAGATTTCAAAGAGCATTTTGCTTTTACTATTTTCGGTGGTCATCTGCTGCATCGCCTATCCGCTGGTATTATGGGCGATCGGGCAGGCCGCCTTTCCCTTCCAGGCCAACGGCAGCCTGCTGAAGGGGCCGGACGGCAAAGATGTGGGATCAAAGCTTATCGCCCAGCCGTTCACCAAGGACGAATACTTCCAGCCCCGTCCTTCCTCGCCGTCGTACGATGCTTCGGCCTCGGCCTCGTCATCCCTGGCGCCTTCCAACTATGCGCTGCGGGACCGGGTTGCACGGACCCTGGGTCCCATCGTGACCTACCGCGGCGGCGCCAAGGCCGGCAAACAGGTGGCGCCGGATGTGGAGGCGTGGTTCCAGAAGGACTCCTTCCAGGGCAAGCCGCATATCGTGGCCCAATGGGCCGATCTGCACAATTCCCTTGCCCAGGCGTGGGTTAACGCAGACCCGAAGAACGGCGCATACGTGGACGATTGGACAAAGACCCATCAGGCCATCGTAGCCCAATTTATCAAGGACACCCCGGCAACACCCAAGCCCAAGGCAGCCGACTTGGCCGTGGTGTTCTTCAAGGATTTCTCCAACACGAACCCCGGCAGGTTCCCCTCCGGCGTCACGAAAACCGGCCCTGACGGCAAGCCGCTGACAGCCATTGAACCGGTCAAGGATGGCTCGGACGTCCAGTCGATCTTCTTTGAGATGTGGCGGGAAGAGCATCCCGACGCCGAACTCCAGGACGTCCCCGGCGACCTGGTCACCGCCTCGGCTTCAGGTCTCGATCCGCATATCTCGCTGCAGAATGCCGAGTTCCAACTCGACCGTGTTGCCGCCAAGTGGGCCGCCAATCTGAAACGCGACCCGGCCGCGATCCGCACGGAGATAGAGCAGATCATTCAAAAAAATGTATCTGCGCCGTGGGGAGGACTAATCGGTGAGAAGTTTGTAAACGTGCTGGAAGTCAATCTTGAACTGCGCAAACTGTATGGTGCGCCATCATAAACAAACCGGGCTCATGCCGGATCAATTGATCGGCGCCCGGAAAAGGAGAGAGGACCAAAATGAAACAGGTTGAAGGGATAGTATATACGAGAGATGTGGAAAAACTGTCAAAGGCTCTCGAAGCACATGGATTTATTGTCCAGGAGGTTGTCTATGATGGCCGCCGGGCAATAAATTCCGGCATCCTTAAAGGTATTGCCTATATTTACAACCTGATTAATCGAGTAAAGATACGAATCGTCATAAACGACGATCTGGTCGGCACACTCATGGAGACACTGCGCAGTTTCGGCGACTGTAGTTTCGATATTCTTCCTGGTGAACGAATCTGCTTTGCCTGAATGATCGCTGCAAGCTGAAAATCAAGGGAAGGTGATCAGAATGGAAAACTTTTCGCTGAGCGGCGTGTATGAGGTGGGTAACGAGCTGTTGGACGCCCAGCACAAGGTAATACTGAACTATATGGCAAAGGTCTATACGTATCTTTTAGCCGACAAAAAGGGAGATGACCTGTTCGGGTTGATAGACAGGCTCGATATCTACTGCAAGCTTCATTTTCTGGACGAAGAAAAGTTCATGGAGGAGATGGAACTCCCTGAAATCCAAGAGCACAAGGCTCAGCATGCGCTGTTCGTTACGCATCTGGAGAATTTCATGGGCAGGTACGAAGAGTCGGGCAGCGTAAAGAACATTGACGAACTTGTGTTCCTTAAAGGGTGGTTCATGGAGCATATCGAGGTATTCGACAAGCGGTACGCCGAGTTCAAGAAACGCTTTGACAAGGCAGTGCATGAATCCATCCAGCGAAAAGCTCTCAGGAACAGCACTACGAAGTAATAGGATGTGAAACCAAATACGGTTTCAATAGCAGTACCGATTCAATACCGATAATGAAAAGGAGAGGGAAAATGAAGTTTGGAAAAATTTTGGCAGCAGCAGGATTAACAGTGGCAATGGCATGTGGCACGGCAATGGCGATCCCTTCAGAGCAGATTGCGATACCTTCGACAGATGCAAAAGGTTTCAAGGAAGTAACCCTCAACGTAATCAGCACCCAACGTTTCTCGCCGAAATCAGACGCGGGCGCCAGTTCGTATGACGCCGGCGTTCTCGTTGGTGTGCTCCCTTTCGAATCCCTCAAGTTGGAAGTCGGCTTCGATTATCTCACGACCAATCTTCAGAATGATAACTTTGCCGATAACCATCCCTTCTACTTCAATGCCAAGCTGGCCACCCCCGAGGACCTCGGATTCAAGGGCATGCCGGCCTTTGCCGTCGGGGTTTATAACGTGGGCACCTACGACAAGCCGGAGTTGGCTGCCCCCGGCTATGGCCGCTCCACCCGCCAAGACCTTGCCTACGGCCTTGTCGCCAGAACCCTTCCCGTAATCGGGCGCCTTTCCGCCGGCGGCTATGTCGGTGCCAAGCGGGCTCTGGCCAATGGCAGCAACACGATCGATACCAATCAGAACTCCGGGGTCCTGATTTCCTGGGACCGCGGCATCACCGAGATTTCCGACAAGCTCTGGCTCGGGATCGACTACATGAGCGGCAATAATGCCAACGGCGAACTCGGCATCGGCGGGTCGTGGGCCTTCACCAAGCAGGTCACCCTCCTGGTCGGTGTTCAGACATTCAACCCCGGCTACAAACTTTCGACTGGGGATCAGGGCTTTATACCGGGCGGGAAACCGGCATTCACCACCCAGCTCTTTATCAATCTTCCCTAGCTTTCCCTCCTTCAATTCGGGGGCGGATAACGTCCCCGAATTGAAGGAGGGCTACCATGTTTGTTTGCGCCCGGCACGAGGAATTACCATGAAACTGGAAATTTATCTGATGGTTATAATGTTATTTATTCTGGCGGGTCTGATCTCCATCTCGGCGATGTCTTAGTGCAAAGTAATCCGACCCTGCTATAATTTCAGAGACTAAAAAACCGCTCAAAATGGGGCGGTTTTTTACTTGTGTTGGTACTGAACCGGTTCCCCTGGAGAGTGATACCAAGTCGCAATCAAACGATTACGTTGTTGGCTTCGTCGGTGGCTCCTCAACGTACTAACAAGTACGCCTCCGTCGCCACTCTCCTTGCCGCCTAGTACTCATTTTGATTGCACCTTGGTATGGAACAACCGGTGACGGTGATAATCGACATATTATCGACAGTCAGGAGCTTCAAAATAAGCGGTTGATATCATTAAAGCATGTGTTTTTGACCCTGTTCTGTTACAGTGTGCCTGACGTTTCGAACGAGCCCAGTCCCCGGTTTGTTCCTATCTCGAAAAGAGGCCGCATCATGTTCAATAAATACAAGCTCATTCCCTTTTTTATCGCTCTCTTGGTGATTCTTCCCTTCATGTCGTCCCTGATTGCTTTCTACACTGACTGGCTCTTTTTTGTCGAGACCGGGTTCTCAACGGTGTTCACGACAACACTGTATGCCAAGATAGGCGCCGGGCTGTTCTTCGGTCTGTTCCTTTTTGCCTTTGTGCTGATCAATCTATTCTTTGCGAACAGGGCGAAATTTCCCCCTGCTGAGATTTTCATCATGGGCGCCGACAACCTCCGCTTCAAGAGGGACGAGTTGGTTCGGCTGGTCAAACCCCTGAGTCTGATTATAACTGTTATCCTGACATTGTTTGCCGGCAACTGGGGCGCCATGCAGTGGGAGGATGTGCTGCTCTTCACGAACAGGGTGACCGTGGGGACAGTTGATCCGGTCATCGGCAAGGATATCGGCTTTTACCTGTTCAGCCTGCCGCTGATGGAGTTGCTCAAGGGCTTTTGCAGCTTCATGCTGTCGGTAACCATGCTCATGGTTGGAGCGGTATATTTTGTTCGTGGCGGCATAGGGCTGACGGAGCGTGGTGCAGTAATTAATGAAAAGGTCAGACGGCATCTGGCGGTTCTGTTCGGAATCTTCTCGCTCACGATTGCCGCCGGCTATTATCTTGACGGTTTCGGACTGCTGCTGTCCGGGGGCGGCACGTTCCATGGCGCGGGGTATGCCGACGTCCACGCCCGGCTGCTGGCCTTTCGGGTTCTCGCCTTCCTGACCCCCTTGGCGGGACTATTGTTCGCGGCAGGGATCTGGAAAGGCGCGTGGCGCATGGCGCTATTGCCGCCGGTGATTGTGATCGCCCTCTCGGTGGTCGGGATACGGGTCTATCCCGGGCTGCTCCAGAAATTCAAGGTGGCGCCCAACGAACTGGCCCTTGAGACGCCATTTATAGAGAATAACCTTAAATTTACCCGTTTCGGTTACGATCTGGACAAGATCGAAACCGTGCCCTTCGATGTTGACACGAAGCTTTCCGCTGCCGATATAGCCAGCAATGACGCCACCATCAAGAACATCCGGCTCTGGGATCACGCGCCGCTGCTCAAGACTTACAGCCAATTGCAGCAGATCAGGACCTATTACAAGTTTTTCGATGTGGATAATGACCGCTATATGGTGAACGGCCAGTACACTCAGGTCATGCTGTCGCCGCGTGAACTTTCCTACGCCGATCTCCCCAGCAAAAACTGGATCAATGAACGGCTTATCTTCACCCACGGCAACGGCATTACCCTCGGCCCGGTCAGTCGGATCAGCAAGGAGGGGCTGCCCGAATTTTTCGTTAAGGACATTCCTGCGGTAAGCCTGGCCGACATCAAGGTCACCAGGCCTGAAATCTATTTCGGTGAGCTGTCCAATGAGTATGTGATCGTCAAGACCAAGGTCCCGGAATTCAGTTATCCAACCGCTACCGGCAATATCAATACGACCTATGCAGGCAAAGGGGGAGTGTTGCTGGATTCGCTGCTTAAAAAAGCGTTGTTTGCCGCATGGTTCAAAACCGAAAAAATCCTGCTTTCGTCAGACATCACCAAACAGAGCCGCATTATCTTCAACAGGAACATCAACGAACGGGTCAGAGCTATAGCGCCATTCCTCAGTTTTGATAGCGATCCCTACATGGTGGTGGACGAAAAGGGGAGACTCAAATGGATCATCGATGCCTATACCTATTCGGATCGTCTCCCCTATTCAAAGCCGCTCAGGGGGGGCATCAACTATATGAGAAATTCGGTCAAGACGGTTATCGATGCCTATGACGGCACACTCAGCTTCTACATCAACGACCCGGAGGATGTCCTGGTCAAGGTCTACAGCCGGATGTTTCCGGATCTCTTCAAGCCGCTTGCCGCCATGCCGGCTGATCTACGCAAACATCTCCGCTACCCGCATCAGTTCCTTCAAATTCAGGCAGCCATGTTTGCCGCCTACCACATGACCGATCCCAAGGTCTTCTACAACAAGGAGAACCTCTGGGAGATCGCTTCTCTCGGTGATAAGTCGATGGAGCCTTATTACACGATCATGAAGCTGCCGGGTGAAAAAGTGGAGGAATACATCCTGCTGCTGCCGTTTACCCCCTCCAATCGTGACAACCTGGCGGCATGGTTGACGGCACGCTGTGATGAACCGAATTACGGGAAAATCCGGGCCTACACCTTTCCGCGCGACAGGTTGATCTATGGTCCGAAACAGATTGACGCCCGTATCAATCAGGATTCGTTCATATCCCAGCAGTTGACTCTCTGGAACCAGCGCGGCTCAGAGGTCATCCGGGGAAGCATGCTCGTGATACCGATTGAAAAATCACTTCTCTACGTCCAGCCGCTCTTTCTCGCGGCCGACAAGTCTGCCCTGCCGGAACTGAAACGGGTGATTGTTGCCTTCGGCGATCAGGTCGTCATGGAGGATAACCTGGAGCTTGCCCTTCAAAGGCTCTTCGGCGGCAAAAATGCCCCCCCCCGCCCAGCCAAAGAAGCCACGGTGGATATGAAGGCCTCCGCGTCAACTTTGGCCAAGGAAGCGATGAGCATCTACGAACGGGCGACTAATCTGCAACGTCAGGGTGACTGGGCCGGTTATGGCGAAGAGTTGCATAAACTGGGGCAGGTGCTAAAGAGGATGGCACAGTAGCGTTGTCAAAATATTTCTGGATAAGACTTGTCCAGCGTACTAGGAGCTAGAGATGAAAGATATTGGAGCCGAGAAAAAGATTGCCGTGTTGATAGATGCGGAGAATGCGCAATATTCCATATTGGGAGCAGTTCTTTCCGAACTCTCCAAGCATGGACATATCGTAGTCAAAAAGGCTTATGGCGACTGGAGCAGCAACCATCTCAAGAATTGGAAACAGCCATTGAATGAATTGGCGATTGCACCGGTACAGCAATTCTCTTACACCCAGGGTAAAAATTCTTCCGATGCGGCGATGATTATTGATGCCATGGACCTGCTGTATTCCCAGAAGTTCGATGCCTTTGCCCTTGTTTCGAGCGATAGCGATTTTACCAAGCTTGCCTCGCGACTGCGGGAATCCCAAAAATTCGTGTTCGGCGTAGGAGAGAACAAGACCCCGGTCGCCTTCAAAAATGCCTGTGATGATTTCATTTATACTGAGGTATTAAAAGAGCCGGACGTTGAAAAAGAAGAATCAATAAGCGCGACTGCTTTGACGCCTAGCAATAAAAAGACAAAACATGAGTTGCGCTCCGACGCAAAACTGGTAAACATACTGCGAAATGCCGTCAATGAATACGCTGAAGAGGATGGCTGGGCGCTGCTGGCTGCATGTGGTGGATTGATAAAAAGGCAATATCCTGATTTTGACTCCCGCAATTACGGTTATGCAACTTTAACCAAACTACTTGAGGCCACGGAACTGTTTGAAATTGATAGACGACAATCAGGTAGCAGCGGTAGAGCTTATGATATTTACGTAAAAAGCATTAAAAAGTGACGTGTGGCAGCGCGTACGTAATCCCTGTATCAAAGAGAACTCAAAAACCGCTCAGGAATGGGCGGTTTTTTTATTGCAAAGTTACGAGGCACTACATCTCGACCGTCCTCCTGACAGTTTCCTCCCTAAAAACTGTCTTGATACATTCTTGACGCTCTCCCCCCCCATTTTGACACCCACTTTATGTCTCACCTGTTACCTTGAACCATGGAGGGGCGCATTGCATGAGCCCTGATTGGGCGAACAGCAGTTCGCCCCTACGATTCAGATATTTACCCACTGAAACAATAACTACAGGGGGGCGCCATGAAAAATTATCGGGTCAATCCCGAAACTGTCAAACGGAGCGTATAATATGAACATGTATGAATGGGTGGAAACAATCGTCTTTTTTGTCGTCCTGCTGGCCCTGATAAAGCCCTTGGGGACCTTCATGGCAAAGGTCTACCAGGGTGAGGCCACCTTCCTGTCGCCCGTCTTTGTCCCCTGTGAAAATATCCTCTACCGGATCTGCGGGGTGAACAGGGACGAGGAGATGGACTGGAAGCGCTATGCCTGGGCCATGGTCCTGTTCAACCTGGTCCTCTTCGTGGCGCTCTTCGTCATGCTGATGACGCAGCATCTGCTGCCCCTCAACCCGCAGAAATTCCCGGCCTTTACCTGGCAACTGGCGCTCAACACCGCCGTCAGCTTTGTCACCAATACCAACTGGCAGGCATACAGCGGCGAAACGGCCGCCAGCTACTTCACCCAGATGGTGGGGCTGGCGGTGCACAATTTCGTTTCCGCTTCCACCGGCATGGCCATCGTCATCGCTCTCATCCGCGGTTTCGTGCGGCGCAAGACGTCGAGCCTGGGCAATTTCTGGGTCGATATGACCCGCGGCACCCTCTACATCCTCCTCCCCCTCTCGCTGATCGGGGCAATTCTCCTGGTCTCCCAGGGGGTGATACAGAACTTCAGCGCCTATAAGACCGTAGCGCTCGTTCAGGCGGAAACCTACGACAAGCCCAAGCTGGACGACAAGGGAAACCCGCTCAAGGACGCCAAGGGCAATCCGGTCACCGAGAGCGCAACAGCGAAGGAGGTCACCATCCCCATGGGGCCGGTGGCATCCCAGGAGGTCATCAAGGAGTTGGGGACCAACGGCGGCGGCTTCTTCAACGCCAACTCGGCCCACCCCTTTGAAAACCCGACCCCTCTCTCCCACTACCTGGAGATCCTCCTGATCCTCCTGATCCCCGGCGCCCTCACCTATACATTCGGCATCATGGTGGGCAATACCCGCCAGGGATGGGCGCTCCTGGGGGTCATGCTCCTCCTGCTGGCCACTTCCTTTGCCATACTGCAGGGGGTCGAGGCGAACGGCAATCCGCTCCTGGCCAAACTCGGCGTACAAGGGGCCAATATGGAGGGCAAGGAGCTTCGTTGCAGTCTGGCCGGCACCAATCTCTTCGAGGTGGCAACAACCGGCACCTCCTGCGGCGCGGTGGCCGCCATGCACGACTCCCTCACCCCCATCGGCGGCATGATGCCGCTCTCCCTGATCCTGTTGGGCGAGATCGTCTTCGGCGGTGTCGGTTCCGGTCTCTACACCATGCTGGCCTTCGCCGTGATCGCGGTCTTCGTGTCCGGCCTCATGATCGGCCGGACCCCGGAATACCTGGGCAAGAAGATCGAGGTGCGGGAGATGTGGATGTCGATCGTCACCATCCTGACGGCCGGGATCACCGTCCTGATCCTGTCGGGGATCGCCATGATCAACACGCAGGCAACGGCATCCATGGCCAACCCCGGCGCCCACGGACTTTCCGAGGTGCTCTATGCCATCGCCTCGATGGCCAACAACAACGGCAGCGCCTTTGCCGGCCTGAACGCCAATGTGAACTTCTACAATATCTACGGTTCGCTGGCCATGATCCTAGGCCGTTACGTCCCGGCAGTGGCCGTGCTGGCCATGGCGGGCTCTTTGGCCGGGAAAAAGTATGTCCCCCCCAGCCTGGGCACCCTGCCGACCGACAAGGTGCCGTTTGCCCTCTGGCTGACCCTGGTGATCCTGATCATCGGCGCACTGACGTTCTTTCCGGCCCTGGCCCTCGGGCCGATTGTCGAGCACCTGCAAATGATTCAATGAAGTCCCCCGAAAAACAGGAGAATATATAATGTCAAAGCATAGTGAACAGCAAAAATCCATCTTCAATCCGGAACTCATGAAGGGGGCCTTGATCGCCTCGCTCATGAAGCTCGATCCCCGTGAACTGTGGCGCAACCCGGTCATGCTGTGCGTGGAGATCGCCAGCGTCATCACCCTGGTGACCTTCGCCATGTCGCTGACCGGAGCCAACAAGGAGCCGGCCTGGTTCACCGGGACCGTTTCCGTCTGGCTCTGGCTGACGGTCATCTTCGCCACCTTTGCCGAGGCCCTGGCCGAGGGACGGGGCAAGGCCCGCGCCGCCAGCCTGCGGAAGTCTCGCACCGACGTGACGGCAAAACTGCTCTCCAAACCCGACTTCAACAGTGCCTTCACCACGGTCGGCGCCAGCCAACTCCACAAGGGGGACCTGATCCTGGTGGAGGCGAACGAGACGATCGCCGGTGACGGCGACGTAGTGGTGGGCGCGGCCCTGGTGAACGAGTCGGCGGTGACCGGCGAGTCGGCCCCGGTGGTCCGCGAATCGGGCGGCGACCGTAGCGCAGTCACCGGCGGCACCACGGTCATTTCAAGCAGCATTATCGTCCGGATCACCGCCAATCCGGGCGAAACCTTTCTGGACCGGATGATCGGCCTGATCGAGGGGGCCAAGCGGCGCAAGACCCCCAACGAGATCGCCCTGGAGGTATTGCTGATCGCCCTGACCGTGGTGTTCCTGCTGGTCTGCGCCAACATCAGCCCGCTCTCCATCTTCAGCGTCAAGGCTGCCGGACAGGGCACACCGGTTTCCCTGACCATCCTGGTGGCGCTGTTCGTCTGTCTGGCGCCCACCACCATCGCGGCCCTGTTGCCGGCCATCGGCATCGCCGGCATGGACCGGCTGTTTCAGAAGAACGTCATCGCCCTGTCGGGCCGCGCAATCGAGGCTGCCGGCGACGTGAACGTGCTTCTGTTGGACAAGACCGGCACCATCACCCACGGCAACCGGCAGGCGGTTGCCTTTGTCCCGGTGGGCGGACATACCGAGCAGGAGGTGGCCGAGGCGGCCTTGATGGCGTCTTTGGCCGACGAGACCCCGGAAGGGCGCAGCGTGGTGGAATTGGCGAAACAGAAGTACGGCCTCGCCAGGGACGCGCTCCCGGCCGGGGCCGAGACTATCGCGTTCAGCGCCGAAACGCGGCTTTCCGGGATCAACACCGAGGGAAAACAATACCGCAAGGGCGCTTCCGACTCGGCCATCGCCTTTGTCAGGAAGTTGGGAGGGAAGCAGCTTCCCAGCGATCTGGATGAAGTGGTCGACAGGATCGCCAGGGGCGGGGCGACACCGCTCGTGGTCAGTCGCGACAGCGAAATATTCGGCGTCATCAACCTGAAGGATATCGTCAAGAGCGGCATCCAGGAGCGTTTCCTGCAACTCCGCAGCATGGGGATCAAGACCGTCATGATCACCGGCGACAACCCGCTGACCGCCGACGCCATCGCCGCCGAGGCCCAGGTGGACGACTTCCTGGCCCAGGCCAAGCCCGAGGAGAAGCTGCGCCTTATCAAGGAGTACCAGGAGGGCGGCTTCATGGTGGCCATGACCGGCGACGGCACCAACGACGCCCCGGCCCTGGCCCAGGCCGATGTGGCCGTGGCCATGAATACCGGCACCCAGCCGGCCCGGGAGGCGGCCAACATCATCGACCTGGACAGCAACCCCACCAAGCTGCTGGATATCGTCGAGGTTGGCAAGCAGATCCTGATGACCCGGGGCAACCTGACCACCTTCAGCATCTCCAACGACGTGGCCAAGTACTTCGCCATCATTCCGGCCATGATGCTCTCCATCTATCCCCAACTGGGGGTGCTGAACGTGATGCACCTGGCCAGCCCGTACAGCGCCATCCTGTCGGCGGTCATCTTCAACGCCGTCATCATCCCGCTCCTGGTGCCGCTGGCCCTGAAAGGGACCAAATTCCGTCCCATGCCGGCCGAGAAGCTCCTGATCCACAACCTGCTGATCTACGGGGTAGGGGGGATCATCGCGCCGTTTATTGGTATCAAGGCCATCGATATCGTCGTGGGGCTGATCGTGTAAACAATAACCTGAATCCGTTACGCCTCCCTACCTTCGCTGGTCCGGAAGGCCTCTGCCATTGCGTATGAAGAGTTTGCGACAATCAGACGTCGGACCAGCCGAGTGAGCTAGCTGTTACGACATGGCGGCGGGCAGGCCCCGGCTCTTCCGGACACTGCGGCAATCCTGCGTAACGGATTCAGGTAAAACCAAAAAGGAGAAATACCCATGAAAGAGATACGTCCGGCCATCCTGATGCTGCTGCTGTTCACCGTCATCTGCGGCGGCATCTATCCGCTGGTGGTCACCAGCATTGCCCAGGCCGTTTTTCCGAAGCAGGCCAACGGCAGCCTCATAACCGGCAAAAGCGGCAGGGAACTCGGTTCGAGCCTGATCGGCCAGCCCTTTTCCGACCCGAAATACTTCTGGCCGCGGCCCTCGGCTTCCACTGATTTCGGCTACAATCCCATGGGCTCGGGCGGTTCCAACTCGGGTCCCACCAACCCCGACTTTATCAAGACAGTCGGGGACAGGGTAAAGGCGCTGCGCGACACGGGCGTTACCGGCCCTGTGCCCTCTGACCTGGTGCTGGCGTCGGCAAGCGGCCTCGATCCCCACATCACGCCCGAATCGGCCAGACTCCAGGTGGCACGGGTGGCCAAGGCGCGCGGCGTATCGGAAGACAGTCTCATGAAGGCCGTTGCGCAAGCCACCGAAGGGCGCCAGATGGGCTTTCTGGGAGAACCGCGGGTGAACGTGCTGTCCCTGAACCTGAGCCTGGACGGCCTGAAATAGGCTAGGCGGTTGTTGAAAAACAGCCATCTCGCCGCCGTCCTCAAAGGCCCTTTCGTGCGGCGTAGCGCTGCTACGCCTCCTCAGGCCCTTTTGCGGGTGCGACGATCTGACTATTTTTGAACAACCTCAGTCCACCGCACGGTACACTAGAGTTCAATCAAGTTGCAGGAGAGATGATGACTACGAACGATGACGAACGCCCCTCACCCGAGGCGATGCTCAAGCTGGCCCGGGCCGAGGAGGCCGCGGTAGAACAGTGCCGGGGCAAGCTCAAGGTCTTCCTCGGCTATGCGGCGGGCGTGGGCAAGACCTACGCCATGCTGGAGGCGGGGCGCCAGCGCAAGCGGGACGGGCGGGACGTCGTGGTGGGGTATGTGGAGTCCCACGGCAGGTCGGAAACCGACGCCCTGCTGGAAGGGCTTGAGATCGTCCCCCGGAAGGAGATCGTCTACCAGGGGGTGACGCTGCCGGAGATGGACCTGGACGCGGTTCTGGCACGCAAGCCGCAGATCGCCCTGGTGGACGAACTGGCCCACAGCAATGCCCCCGGTTCGCGCCACGAGAAACGCTGGCACGATGTGGAGGAGTTGCTGGACGCCGGCATCGATGTCTTTACAACGGTCAACATCCAGCACTTCGAGAGCCTGAACGACGTGGTGGCCCAGATCACCGGCGTTGTGGTGCGCGAAACCCTCCCCGACCGCCTGCTTGACATGGCCTTCGAGATCAGGCTGGTGGACATTCCGCCCGAGGACCTGCTCCAGCGCCTTAACGAGGGGAAGATCTACATACCCGATCAGGCAGCCAAGGCCATGGAGAAATTTTTCAAGCCGGGCAACCTGATGGCCCTGAGGGAGATGTCGCTGCGCCGCACCGCCGCCCGTGTGGATGACCAGATGCGGGCCTACATGGAGACCCAGACCATTGCCGGACCCTGGCCAGCCGCCGAGAGGGTGATGGTCTGCGTCAGCGGCAGCCCCTACAGCGAAATGCTGATCCGGTCCACCTGCCGCCTGGCGGAGGATTTGAGAGCCCAATGGATCACGGTGTATATCGAGACGCCGAGCAGCAGCAGGCATGTACGGGACAACCGGGAGCGCGTCTGGCGCCACCTGCGCCTGGCCGAGAGCCTCGGGGCCCAGGTGGCCTCCATCACGGCCGCCTCGGTCCCCGAGGCCACCGTCGACTATGCGGTAAAGCACAACGTGACCAAGATTGTGGTGGGCAAGCCCACCAGGGTCCGCTGGCAAAAGCTGCTGCGTCTGCACATCGTGGATGAGATCATCCGCCGCTGCGGCACGATCGACGTGGTCGTGATCAGCTACGGCCGGGAAGAACAGCCCAAGCGCGCCCCGGCGGCGAAAATTCGTGAGCCCTTCGAATTCCGGGGCTATGCAGCCGGACTGATGCTCGTTGCCGTTGCATCCGCGCTCTGCGCGCTCGTAACCCCGTTCCTCGATCCGACCAACATCGTCATGATTTATCTGCTGGCGGTGGTGCTGGCCGCTGTGCGCCTCGGCCGCAAACCGGCCATCCTGACCGCCCTTGTCGGCGTGCTGGCCTTTGATTTCTTCTTCGTGCCGCCACGGTTCAGCTTCGCCGTGAGCGATACCCAATACATCATCACCTTTATCGCCCTGTTCTCCGTGGGCGTGGTCATCAGCACCCTGGTGACGAGGGCCAGGGAACGCGCCGATGTCATGCGTGAACGTGAACTGCAGACCGCAAGCCTCTACTATCTCAGTCGCGACCTGGCCGCGGCGGTTGATATCGGCACCCTTATGAAGGCCGTCGTCAGGAACGTGGAGGAAGCCCTGAACGCCAAGGTCGGGCTGTTCGTGCCCGAAGGGGAGCGGCTTGACGTCGTGGCGGCCAGCGAAGGCCTGTCGCTGGACATGAAGGAGCAGGCCGTGGCCGACTGGGCCTTCCGCAACCACCACCCCGCCGGGCGCGGGACCGACACGCTCGTGTCGGCCGAATTGATCTGCCTCCCCCTCCAGACCCTGACCAGCGTGCTGGGGGTCATGGGGGTGCGCATGGAGAACGACCAGGACTACCGCTCACCCGAGAGCCGCCGCCTGTTGGACGCCTTTGCCACCCAGGCGGCCATGGCCATGGAACGGGTGCAGTTCTCGCGCCAGGCAGAGCAGGCCCAGATCCTCCAGGCCCGGGAAAACCTGGAGCGTGCCCTCCTGAACTCCATCTCCCACGACCTGCGCAGCCCGCTGGCCTCGGTCACCGGGGTGCTCTCCAGTCTCCTGGAGGAGGGGACCCACCTGGACGAGCGTGCCCGCCGCGAGCTGCTGGTCACCGCCTTCGGCGAGGCCGAGCGCCTGAACCGCTTTGTCGGCAACCTGCTGGACATGACCCGCATCGAGGCCGGCGCGGTCAGGCTGAACCTGGAACCGTGCGACGTGCAGGACCTGGTGGGGTGCGCCCTGGCAGCCCTGGAGCCGCGTGTCAACAGCAGGGACATTTCATTCAGGATGCTCCCCGTCATGCCGCTGGTGCCGATGGACCTGGTGCTGATGACCCAGGTGCTGGTGAACCTCATCGACAATGCCATGAAGTACTCCCCGGCCGGCAGCCCGATCGAGATCGCCGCCAGAACAGAGGCACCGTGGCTGGTGCTGGAGGTGTCGGACCGTGGCCCCGGTGTCCCGGAGCAGGACCAGACACGGGTCTTCGACAAATTTTACCGCATCCCGATCCCCGAGGGGGCCGGCGGGACCGGGCTGGGACTCTCCATCTGCAAGGGGATCGTGGAGGCGCACGACGGCAGGATCAGGGCCGAGAACCGTGTCGGGGGAGGCCTGAAGATAGAGATACGGCTGCCATTGGCGAAACCGGAGAGATAAGATCATGCCTGCAAGCGATATGAACTCGGAATGTACCGTGGTGAACCGGCCCCGTATTCTCATTGTCGATGACGAACTGGCGATCAGGCGATTCCTTCATACGGCCCTGTCGAGCGATGAGTTTGTCCTGAACGAGGCCGAAAACGGGCATGCCGGCCTTGCCGCCGCAGCCACGGTCCGGCCGGACGTCATCCTGCTCGACCTGGGCCTGCCGGACCTGGACGGCATCGAGGTGATAAGGCGTATCCGGGAATGGTCTCAGGTGCCGATCATCGTGCTCTCGGTGCGGAACCGCGAGGCCGACAAGGTGGCTGCCCTGGATGCGGGAGCCGACGATTATCTCGCCAAGCCGTTCGGCGTGAGTGAGCTTCTGGCCCGCATCCGGGCTTCTTTGCGGCGTTCGTTGCAGCAAATGCCCGAGCCGGTATTTTCCAGCAACGGCCTGGTGATGGACTTGGCCCGCCGCCGGGTAACGGTCAACAATGAGGAGGTCCAGCTTACCCCCACCGAATACGATATCCTGCGTCTTCTGGTGGTCAATGCCGGCAAGGTGCTGACCCACGGCCAGATCCTCCAGCAGGTCTGGGGGATCACCTACCTGGAACAACCCCATGTATTGCGGGTGAACGTCAGCAACCTGCGCCGCAAGATCGAGCCCGAACCCTCCCGGCCCCGGTACATCATCACCGAACCGGGGGTAGGCTACCGGGTCAAGATAGATGAGTGAGGGTACCGGGGAACTCCAGCCGGGGCAGACCCTCGACAGCCGGTTCGTCATTGCCGAGGTCATCTGCAAAACCGGCACAACGACCATCTTCAGGGCGAACGACCTTCTTACCACCCACGATGTGGCACTCAAGGTGCCGTTCTTCAGGTCCGAGCTCAGCCCCACGTTCTTTTCACGTTATGCCCGTGAGAGCAGGATTGGGGAGCAGCTCGATCACCCCTTTCTGCTGAAATTCATCCCGGTGGAGCACCGCAGCCGGCCCTACCTCGTGACCGAGTATCTGCATGGCAACACGCTCGCGCACCTGCTGAAAAGCGCCGGTCCCATGCCGGAAAAGGCAGCGCTCGGGATCGCAGGCAGCATCTGCGAGGGCTTATCCCACATGCACGGGCAGGGCGTCATTCACCGCGACCTCAAGCCGCACAACATCATGATCTGCCACGACGGCACCATACGGATCATGGACTTCGGCATCTCCCTGTCCATGGGAGGACGCTTCGCCTTCCCAGGTTACGCGCCGGCAATGGGGACCCCCGAATACATTGCACCCGAGCAGGTCAAGGGGAAGCGCGGCGACGGGCGGATCGACATCTACAGCCTGGGCGCGATACTATACGAGATGGTTACCGGGACGATCCCCTTTGCAAGTAAGGACGGGGACGTGTTCGTGGCCATGAACGCCCGGCTGACCGGCGATCCGGTGGCCCTGCGCACATTGAACAGTGGACTGTCGGAACAGGTTGAGGAGATCATCCTCCATGCCATGGAACGGGACCCAGGGAAACGGTATCCGACTGCATTGGCAATGAAGGAAGATCTGGACCATCCGGGCGGGGTGCAGCTTACCGGGCGCTGCCTTCGGTTGCAGGTGCCGGCACCGTGGAAGCGGCACGTGAAGAACGCGCTCCTGATCGGGCTTGGCCTTACGATAATCGTGTTCGGTTTTTACCAATTGATTATGCTTATTATCAGGCGCGGACCTTAGGTGACACATGTCAGGACTTTTAAGTTCAGGATGGTGTCCATAAACTGGACACTTTGATAAGTGGCTAATATTAATTTATCTTTTGAAACAATATTCTAAAGTGTTCATTTTCTGTACACGCAACCTGTATGTAATAACATAATGATATTATTAATCATTATTATTTAGTGTTCAATATTTGGACACTTAGTCCCGCGTTTTTTTGCCATTTTCCCACCCTATTCTAACGAAATTCCCTTAATAACATCATTACAAATTATATTTTAGATTGATTTTACCATGTTACGAAACATGGATCATGCATTGGCAAACTGTTTGCATTGTTGATTCTCTTCCAAGTACATGCTGTAACTGGAATTATGTAATACTTTTCTGAAATGTTTTTAACGTAAATATTACTTGCATTCGCAATAAATCGTGTTATATATGCGCAAAACAGTCTGATAAAGCCACCCTCACCGTAAGGTGGGTGAGTTCGGAAAGCTACGGGTCTCATGGCGAGACTGCAGAGCCGCCAAACTTGTTCTTCGCAAGAAGTCATTTGGCGGTTTTTTGTTTTAATGGTTGTAAGGCCAAGTCAGAAATACAAAAGCACTGCCATAAGATGAAGTTCGATAA